>CAZPZE010000786.1:0-1849 GCA_964590625.1 uncultured Solibacteraceae bacterium | reverse complement strand
GACAGTAGCAATCATGCCCCAAGATCTAGTGTTGGTCAAGAGGTTTGTAGCCATAAATTGTGCTTATGTTACGAGTTGGCAAACTACACTTGTGTTTGGGATTATGAATAAGATGCGAAATCTGGGAATAGCGACTGCCCTGCTTGCCGGGCTTTTCTTGTTGGGATGTGGGACCAGCACTCACGCGCCCGACGGTAGTATGAACCAGACCCAGACCGGCGTCTCGGAAACCGGCTACCCCGGTAATCCCGCGCAGCGCAATGATCCGCAATCGCCCGCGATCAGCGCCTCCAGCGAAACGAAGTACTCTCAGAGCGTCTCCGAGCCGGAAGCTCCGAAGGCGGCGGTCGGGGAAGAGACGAAGACCGAAGTCAAGTAGCGGCGGCTACAGAGTCGCCAGAACTTCTTCGGCGTGGCCTTCGGGCTTGACGCCGGTAAAAATCTTCACGATTTTCCCGTTCTCGATCACGAAAGTGGTACGCGCGACGCCCATCACCTTCTTGCCGTACATGTTCTTTTCCTTCATCACTCCATAGAGGTTGGCGATGGTCTTGTCGGCGTCGGCCAGCAGCGGGAAGTTGAGGTCGAACTTTTCCTTGAACTTCGCCTGATCCTTCGGGGTGTCCGGGGAGATGCCGAGAATGGTCACGCCCTTCTTCGTGAACTTCTTCGCGGTGTCGCGGAATTCGCAGGATTCGATGGTGCATCCCGGCGTATCGGCGCGCGGATAGAAATAGAGAACGATGCGCTCGTTCTGATGCTTCGCGAGATCGAATTCCTCGCCCGAATCGGTGAGAACCTTGAAAACCGGGGCCTTGTCGCCTTCCTTCAGCATTGCTCTGCTCCTTAAGAAAGTCTGGATTTCAGCAGATCGTTCACAGCCGCCGGATTCGCCTGCCCGCGCGACTGTTTCATCACCTGCCCCACCAGGAATCCGATCACCGCGGTCTTCCCCGAGCGGTATTGCTCCACCTGCTTCGGATTGGCGGCAATCACTTCGTCCACAATTTTCCCGAGCGCGCCGGAATCGCTGATCTGGCGCAGCCCTTCGCGCTCCATGATGGCCGCCGCGGTATCGCCGGATTCGAACATCTTCGCCAGCACTTCCTTCCCCAGCTTGCCGGAAAGCTCGCCGCTCGCGATCAGCTTCAGCAGTTCACCCAGATTCGCCGCGCTCACGGGCGAGTCGTCGATCGCCTTGCCCGCGCCCTTCAGCAGCGCCGCCAGATCGCCCATCACCCAGTTCGCCGCCGCTTTGGCGTCCTTCGAAACGGCCACGACCTCGTCGTAATACTCTCCTGTAGCGCGCGACTGCGTGAGCACGTCCGCATCGTATTCGCTGAGCCCGTAGAATTCGATGAATCGCTTCCGCTTGGCCGAGGGCAGTTCCGGCATTGCGGACCGCACATCCGCCAGCCATTTCTCGCTGATCCGCAGCGGCACCAGGTCGGGCTCCGGGAAATAGCGGTAATCGTGCGCGTCTTCCTTGCTGCGCATCCCGGCCGTCTCGCCAGTCTCCGGATCGAAAAGCCGCGTCTCCTGAATCATCTGCCCGCCGGACTCCGCAATCGCCACCTGGCGGGCGATTTCAAACTCAATCGCCTGCTTCAGGAACCGGAACGAATTCAGGTTTTTGACTTCCGCGCGGATCCCGAACTTCTCGGTACCCTTCAGCCGCACGGAAACGTTGGCGTCCGCGCGCAGATGGCCCTTTTCCATGTCGCAGGTGCCCACCCCGCAGAACTGCAGCGCCTGCCTGATTTCGGCGAAATACGCAACCGCCTCATCGGAGGAGCGCATATCCGGCTCACTCACGATTTCGATCAGCGGGGTACCGCTGCGGTTGAGG
>CAZPZE010000785.1:0-3249 GCA_964590625.1 uncultured Solibacteraceae bacterium | reverse complement strand
CGGCCGCGAAGACTGCGCGCGCAGGAAGGCAGGGGCGCCGGCCATGACGGCGGAAGCGCCGGCGGATTTCAGGAAACTGCGTCGGGCGAGAGTCATTCTGGTTTGCTCATAATTTACACCTAAGGCCGCGTTCGACACGCTCGCCGAACGCTATCGAACTCAGAGCGGCAAATTATAAACGCAGAAAACGCTGTCGCGCTTCCAGCCGGTGCGCTCGTAGAGAGCCTGCGCTGAGGAATTTGTGAGCGCGGTCGAAAGCGTGAGCCGCACCGCGCCGTTGCGGCGTCCAAATTCCGCCGCAGCTTCGAGGAGCGCCTGCCCGACTTTGCGGCGGCGCGCGTCCGGAATCACGTAGAGATCGTTGAGGACGTAAATGCGCCGCGCGGCGCCCGAGGAAAAACCGGGGTAGAGCTGGGTGAAGCCGAGAGCTTCGCCCTGCGGATCGAGCGCCAGAAAAATGACGGACTCGTGGTTCCGCAGGCGATCACGCAGAAAAGCGCGCGCCAGATCGAGGTCGGAAGGCTGCTTGTAGAACTGACGGTAGGCGTCGAAGAGCGGGACGATCTGGTCCAGATCGTCGAGTCCCGCCTGGCGAACCAGGCTGGTTAAGCCGCCTTCTGGACTTTTCCGTTCCGGATGCACGACGTGCAGACGCGAACGCGCTTGCTGGCCCCGGCCACCACCGCCCGGACGGTCTGCAGATTGACGTTCCAGCGACGGTTGGTTACGTTGTGGGCGTGGCTGACCTTATGCCCGAACTGCGGTCCCTTGCCGCAAACATCACAAACTCTTGCCATGGATCAAAGACTCCTGAGATGGTTAGGTTCGTGATAAGAAAGGCACGAACGCAAGTCCCAGTGTAGCATGGGGGCGCGAACCGTACACTGAGAGGACTGCTCATGGTGGAACTCGCGCTGCCCACGGATCGAAGTGCCGTAGCCCCCTTCCTGGAGTCTATCCCCAATGTTCCCGCGGTTTTCCTGCTGTGGCCGAAGTCCGGCGCGCCGTATCTGGGGCGGACGAATGTCCTGCGGCGGCGGTTGAGCCGGCTTTCGGGACTGTTCGGGACGGCGGAGCGGCTCGAATACCAGACGGCAGGGTCGAAGCTCGAATCGCGATTCCTGCATTTGCAACTCGCGCGGCGGTACCTGGGGCGGGATTACCGGCGGGAAATCCGGCTGCGTCTGCCGTTCTATGTGCGCCTTGTGCTTTCGAATGAGTTTCCGCGGACCAGGATCGTGGCGCGGCTGGGGCGCGGTGAGGCGGTTCATGTCGGTCCGTTCCGGACCAGGGCGACGGCGGTACAGTTTGAATCCGCGTTCCTCGATTTATTCCAGCTGCGGCGTTGCGCGGAGGATTTGTCGCCATCGCCCGACCATCCCGGCTGCATTTACGGCGAGATGGGGCGATGTATGCGTCCGTGCCAGCAGGTGGTGGGGGTGGAGGAATACCGGTCCGAGGCGATGCGGGTGGCGGAGTTTTTGCGATCGGGTGGGCGGTCATTGATCACGCCCGCAATGGGTGAGCGCGAGCGGCTCAGCGCGGATATGGATTTCGAAGGCGCGGCGCGGGCGCACCAGCGGGTGCTGAAGATCGAGGAAGTGATGGGATGGCGCGATGAGATGGCGCGCGATGTGGAACGGCTGCATGCGATCGCGGTGGCGCCGTCGTCGCGGTCCGATTGCGTGGAGTTGGGGTGGCTGCGCGGCGGATACTGGCATGGGTTCCGGTCGCTCGATTTCACGGTGGGAGAGGACGGGCGTCCCGCGCCGCTCGATGCGCGGCTGCGTGAGATGGCGTCGGAGATTCCGGAGCGCCGGCGATGTGCTCCGCTCGAGCGGATGGAAGATCTCGCGGTGCTCTCGCGGTGGTTTTATTCGAGCTGGTGCGATGGGGAATTGCTCGTGGTGGATGAGTGGGAGAAGATTTCTTTTCGAAAGTTAGTTAATTCGATTTCCCGGGTTGTTCGCGCGGGGCAGAAGCCCCGCGGGGCCGAAGCCCCGCCCCACGAAAAGCTGGGCGATTGAACTCGCATCCACGCAGGCGTTGTTTTTGACGGTATTGGCTTCCATCACGCCCTGCGGTCCGCCCACGCAGTAGCGCGCCATTCCGTAACCGCCGATTTCATTGCCGGTCACGGTATTGCCGGAAGCGCCGCCGGCGAGATAAATGCCATCGCGCAGAGATTCCGGCTGATCGCGACGCGCGGTGTTGATGGCGGTGAAGCGATTTCCGGTGATGCGATTGGCCGAGCCGCGAACCAGCATGGCGTTGAAGAGCCCGTCGCCGCAGACGTTGGTAGTGACTTCGCTGTTCGACATGCCGTCGAGCGTCATGCAGCGGCCGGCGATTTCGTTGAACGTGTTGCCCTGGATGGTGGCGCGCTCGACTGACCCGTTCGTGATGATGGCGGCGGGAAGCACCGTGCCGCCGACCACGACTTCCTCGCCGGGAAATCCGATCATGTGGCCTGTATTGCCGGAGATCATGATCTCGGAAGCGTGACCCATCTCGATCGCCGAGCGCGCGAGTACTTCGAACTCATTGGCCGTGATGCGCCCTTTCGATGCGGTGGCGCCGGTGGAGCGAATCCAGATGCCGTTGCCGCGCACTTTGCCGAACACAGCGTTCGCCACTTCGAAATCCGACGCGCCTTCTTCGAGCGCCAGGCCGCCGGTGCCGTTGTTGTGGCCGCCGAGATCGAGCGAGCCGGAGTCTGTGAGCCGGACGTCATGGATGCGCGCGTGGCTGCCGCCTGCGATGAGGATGGGGAAGCCCGCGAATTCCTTCGCGTCGAGACGGAAGATTTCGAGCCCCGTCACGTTTTCCGCTACGATGCCGTTGTTCCCGACCACGCGCGAGAGCATGGCGGAAGGCTGCGGCGCTGGCACGGGCTGCGGGAAGGCGGCGCGGTTGCCATCGAGCATCACGTCGTGAATTTTGATGTTTTTGCCCGCGGCGAGTGAGAGAAGCGAGCGGCCGCGGAAGGCGTTCGACGCTTTCAGGATAGTGCCGGAACCTTTTATTTCGAGATCGTGCGCATCGGGCGGGAGCGCTATCTCGCGGGAGATTTCGATGGTGCCCGAGGGCAGCGTGACGACTCCTGTTTTCGCCTGCAGCAGCGTGCGGAGATGGGCTTCCGAATTGGGTTGCTGGGCAAATAACGGGAGCGCGAGGAGCAGCAGCGAGATGGATTTCATCGAACGACCTCTATCCCCATTTTCGCCAGAACGCGGCGGCCGAGGCGGA
>CAZPZE010000784.1:0-10375 GCA_964590625.1 uncultured Solibacteraceae bacterium | reverse complement strand
GTGGATCTCGATATCGAGTCCGCTGCCGCGGGTGATGTCCGTGAAACCGCCCGTCCCGTTACCGCGGTAAAGTGCTGCCACCGTGCGATGCCCGGCGCGCGGAATCCAGTCGCTGCCGTTCAGCAGCAGAATATCGAGCTTTCCATCGCCATCCGCATCGAAAAACGCCACGCCAGAGCCCATCGTCTCCGGCAGCCACTTCTTCCCGGTCCGGCCGGCATTGTGGGTGAAATGGATACCGGCCGCGGCCGTCACATCAGTGAAATGAACATCGGCGGGCGGAGGGGCGGCCTGCAGCAGAACCAGCAGCGCGGAAGCTCCCGCCAGCGAAACAGCAATCTCCAGGCGCATCCTCGTCCATGTTATTCCACAAGCGCCACGCCACGGGGCGGCGCCACTAGTGGAAAAATATTAACGGTACCCGCCAATTGGCTGCTAGTCTGCGATAAGGCGATGACGTCGCGCTCCTCCACCTATCGTCTGCTCGCCGGTCTGCTCGTTACGCTGCTGGCCGTGGGGGTGTACTCCGTTTACACGATTCGCCAGTTGCGCACGCTGCGTGAGCTGCAAAGCGGAACGATCGACCGCAACCGCCTCGACTCCCACCTCCTCCTGCGCATCCAGAACAGCCTGAATTCCTGCGCCCTCGCGATGCGTGACATGCTCGATGCCGATGCTGCCGACGCCCAGCGATACGGCCTCGCCGCCTGGCAGCCGCAATTTCGCGGCATCCGCACCGATCTCGAAGATGCCCTCGCGCGCGAAAGCAGCGTGTCGATGGCAGACCCCGATACCGGCCAGCGCCGCTACCTTGCCGACTCCTTCCGGCAATTCTGGGATTCGCTCGATCTTGTCTTCCGCATGGCGGCGGACGGACATTCCGACGAAGCCCGTATCCAGATCCGTAATTCGCTCCAGCCGCGCCAGGCCGCCCTCAGCAGTGCGGTTTCGCGACTCCTGGTAGCCAACAACGTGAACGAAGAAGCCGCCGCGCAGCGCACGCAGGAAATCTATGGCGGCGTTGAGCGCAACGTCTATGTTTTTCTCGCGGCCATGCTGGTGGTCATCGTCCTGACCAGCCTTTATCTCGTGCAGTATTACCGCCGCCTGTTCCAGCGAGTCGCCGATCTCTCCGAACAGCGCCGCGCGCTCGCCGAACGCCGCCGCGATCTCGCCCAGCAGCTCATCACCTCGCAGGAAAGCACCTTCCGCTCCATCTCGCGCGAACTGCACGATGAATTCGGCCAGATCCTGACCGCGATCGGCGCCATGCTCCAGCGCGCACATCGCCGCTCCGCGCGTGAAAACATCACGCCGGCCGATGAACTGCGTGAAGTCCACGAAATCGTGCAGTCCACGCTCGAAAAAGTGCGCTCGCTCTCGCAGGCGCTGCACCCTTCCGTTCTCGACGAAGCCGGCCTTCCGGGCGCCCTCGCCGCTTATCTGCCGAGCTTCGGGCAGCGCACCGGCCTCCACATCGACTATGAGAAACAGGGTGACGATCACGAAGCCGACCGCGAAGTTTCCATCCATCTCTACCGCGTCGTGCAGGAGGCGCTGAATAACGTGGTGCGTCACTCGCAGTCAAACCGCGCCACCGTGCGGCTGCGTTTCGATATGTACACGCTCGTGGTCGAAGTCGAAGATGAAGGCGTCGGCTATCCCGACGAAATCAGCCACGGCCTCGGTCTCGTCTCCATGCGCGAGCGGATCGACCTGGTTAAAGGGACAATTGAATTTGCGCGCGGCAAAGCCGGCGGCGCTCTGGTGCGGGCAACCGCGCCTTATTACCAGACGGAGACGAATGCAGCAGACTGATATCACCGTTTTACTCGTGGACGACCACAGCCTCGTCCGGCACGGCTTCCGGCGGATGCTGGAAGACGAACCCGGCATTACTGTCGTCGGTGAGGCGAGCGACGGATTCGAGGCCGTTGAGGCCGCCATCAAACTGAAGCCGAAGGTCATCGTGATGGATTTCGCGCTGCCCAGCATGAACGGCGCGGTCGCCACCAGGCGCATCCTTTCGGCGCTCCCCGAAGCGAAAGTCCTCATGCTCAGCATGCACGCCGAGCCGGACTACGTCCGCACCTGTCTCGATGCGGGCGCGCGCGGCTACCTGCTGAAAAACGCCATCGATCTCGAACTGGTGGAAGCGGTGAAGAAGATCGCGGCAGGCGAACAGGTGCTTGATCCGCGGCTGGGCCGTCTCGGCGGCAGTTCCGAACCGGCGCCCGCGCTCAGCACGCGCGAGCTCGAAGTCCTGCAGCTCATCGTGCACGGCAAGTCGAACAAGGAAATTGCGGTGGTTCTGGGTCTGAGCGCCAACACCGTTTCCGTGCACCGCGCCAACATCATGCAGACGCTCCAGATCCACAACACCGCGGCGCTCGTGGTCTACGCAATCCGCACGGGACTGGTCAGCATCACATGAAACTCTTCGACCGGCGTGCGTTTCTGGCCGCCGGCGCCGCTTCGCTGGTTCGCCCGGACTTTGCGCTCGCCGCAACTCCCGGCTTCCACCTGACGGACGTCACCGGCGCGGCCGGCCTCAATTTCCACCACAACAGCGGCGCTTACGGCGCAAAGTTCCTGCCCGAAACCATGGGCCCCGGCTGCGCATTTCTGGACTACGACAATGATGGCTGGCTCGACATCCTGATCGTCAACGGCTGCGACTGGCCCGGCCACCGCCGCCAGCGCACCACGATGCGGCTTTATCACAACAATCGCAACGGCACGTTTACCGATGTCACGCAGCGCACCGGTCTCGCTGTCGATATGTACGGGCTCGGCGTCACCGTGGCTGATTACGACAACGACGGTTTCGCCGATATCTACGTCACTGCCGTCGGCCAGAATCGCCTCTTCCACAACACCGGCCGCGGCACCTTCGTCGACGTCACCGACAAAGCCGGTCTGGGCGACCGTTCCGCCTTCAGCACCTCCGCGCTCTGGTTCGATTACAACCGCGACGGCCTGCTCGATCTCTTCGTCTGCAACTACGTGCGCTGGTCACCCGAGCATGACGTTTTCTGCAGCGTTGATGGCAAGAAGAAGTCATACTGCACGCCCGAGGCGTATCACGGTTCCACCTGCTGGCTGTTCCGCAATCGCGGTAACGGCACGTTCGAAGACGTCACTGCTTCGAGCGGCATCTTCGACGCCGGCTCGAAAGGTCTCGGCGTTGCCATGCTCGATGACAATCGCGATGGCTGGCCGGATCTCTTCGTCGCCAATGACACGGTGCCCAACAAGCTTTACCGCAACCGCCGGAATGGCACGTTCGAAGACGTCGCCGTGCAGGTCGGCGTCGCGTTCAGTGAAGATGGCCGCGCGCGCGCCGGCATGGGAGTCGACGCCGCCGATTTCGATAATTCCGGCGTCACCGGTATCGCCGTCACGAATTTCGATGACGAAATGATCGCCCTCTATCGCGCCGATCGCAACGGCATTTACACGGATGCCGCCATGTCCACCGGCATCGGCCAGGCTTCACGGTCGCGGCTCGGCTTCGGATGTGCCTTCGTCGATGTCGATCTCGACGGTCATCTTGACCTGCTCGCAGCCAATGGCCACATTGACGCCAGCGTGCGCAACATCGCCGGCAACCACGGCTACGCGCAGCCGCCGCATCTGTTCCTGAATGACGGCCGTGGGAAATTCCACGACGTCGCGGCCGAAGCCGGCAGCACCTATGCGAGTCCGAAAGTCGGCCGCGGCCTCGCCTGTGGCGACTTCAATCGCGATGGCGCGCCGGACATCCTCATCACAACGAACCAGGGACTCGTCTACCTCTACCGGAATGAAATCACCAACGGAAATCGCTCCATCCGGTTTCAGCTGCGCGGCGTGAAATCGAATCGCGATGCCATCGGCGCCGTGGTGCGCCTCACCACTGCGGAGGGAACGCAGTCCCGCATGGTTCGCACCGGCTCCAGCTATCTCTCACAATCCGAACTCGCCCTGACGTTCGGCATTGGCAGGGATGAGAAAGCCTCGCGCGTCGTCATCGAATGGCCGAGCGGCGCCCACCAGGAATTCAGCGATGTCCGCCCCGGCGGCTACCGCTGCACGGAAGGCGGCAAACTGGAATCGCTCGGCGGCTACTGACCTACTTCTTCACCGCTTCGCGGAATGACCGTTCCGTCATATCGTTCGGATCGGTCGAAATCGGCTGCGCATCGCGCCACAGCCAGCGCATCATCTCCGGCATGATCTGCCCACTGAACTTCTGCCCGTGCAGATTCATCCCGAACGCATAGTTGACGTCGTACCCCTTCTCTGTCAGCGCCTTCATCAGCCGCACATTCTGATAGAACCAGTCGCGATTCGGATTCGCATTGCGATTGTCATTGCGTCCGTCGCAGAGAAACACGCGGATTGGCTTCTTCTCGCTCGCCAGCACCCGCTCCGGATACACATATCCGCCCCGCAGATCCACAAAACTTCCCACGCTGCTCAGTACCTTGCGGAAATCGTTCGGCCGCTCCCACGCCACCGCAAACGCCGCAATCGCGCCCGAACTGGATCCGCCGATCCCATGCATCTCCGGATCCTTCGAAATGTTGTAGCTCTTATAAAGCTCCGGCATCAGCTCTTCGGTCACCACGCGCGCATACTTGTCGTCCGGCGTGTTGTATTCCGTCGGCCGATTCGTCGTGCGATCGCCCCAGTCGCCATTCGCGCTCGGCGGTTCGGGCTGCTCCGGCGTGCGTCCCGGATTGATGAACACCCCGATCATTACCGGAATCTCGCGCCGGTAGATCAGATTGTCCATCACGTTCTGCGCGCGCAGATCGCCGTTCGGATCCTTGAACGCCTGCCCATCCTGAAACACCATCAGCGCCGCCGGAATCTTCGGATCGTACTGCGCCGGCACGTAGACCCAATACGTGTGCTGCGTGCCCGGATACACGTTGCTCTGGATGTGGAACGGCCCCTGAATCTCGCCCTTCGGCACGCCATCCTGCGGCAGTGAATCCGGCCCGAGTCGGTATTGCGAATTCGGACTCATTCCGGCAGGCGCGGGAATATTTCCACCGCCGCCACGGCCGCTGGCTCCGCGTCCGCCACGTCCGCCGCGGCCTGAGCCGCCGAATGCGCCCGGGGCGGGCGGCTGCGCCAGCGCGAGGATCGCCGCCGCGGTAATCGCGAGTCCTGTACCGAGAATCTTGAGCCTGGTCATGTCGAGAGGTGCTCCTGAGGGGATTTCTGTCGCACGATGTTATCACAGCAAAATGGTCCAGCCTGTAACTGACATTTCACTCGTGGCAAAGACTGCGATGATATGATTTCCTGCGAGTCAGGAGTATTTTCTATGTTTCGTTTTTGCAGCCTTGTTCTGATTGCCGGCCTTGCGATCGCGCAGACGCCCGCCCCCCGAGGAGGCTCCGGACGAGGAGCCGGGCGCCCCATGCCACCCACGCGTGACCCTCACACGCCCGGCTACGTTCAGGCGACCGAACTGCCCGATGGCCAGGTGCCCTCCCCCAAAACTGACGGCAACTTCATCATCGGGCCCACGCATCCCGCGGCGCCCGAATTTACTCCTGGCCCTGACGTGCCGCGCGGCCAGATCATCGACATCACGATGGAGTCGAAAGACAGCAAGATTTATCCGGGAATCTACCGCGAGCAGGGGACGTTCGGCACGGTGAATGCGAATAATCCCTACACGCTCGACGTTCCCACCAGCCACTCCGGCCCCTGGACTCGTCACGTGCGCGTTTATGTGCCGAAGCAGTACGTGCCAGGCAGCGTGGCGCCGTTTATCGTCACCGCCGACGGCGACGTCTCGATCTTTCCCGTGCTCGACAGCATGATCGCCGCGAAGCGCCTGCCCGTGATGGTTGGGATCGCTATCGCGAATGGCGGCGGCGATGCGCAGGGCAGCCAGCGCGGACTCGAGTACGACACAATGTCCGGCCTCTACGCTGAATTCGTCGAAAGAGAAGTGCTCCCCCGCGTCGAAAAAGAAGCCAACGTGAAACTCACGAAAGATCCGGACGCGCGCGCCACCATGGGCGGCAGCTCTGGCGGATCAGCCGCCCTCGAAATGGCCTGGTATCACAACGATCTCTATCACCGCGTGCTCACCTATTCGGGCACCTACGTGAACCAGCAGTGGCCTTTCAACCCGGAGACGCCGCATGGCGCGTGGGGTTTCCACGAAACCCTGATTCCGAACAGCCCTGTGAAGAACATCCGCATCTGGATGGAAGTGGGCGACCATGATCTTTTCAACCCCAACGTCATGCGCGATAACATGCATGACTGGGTCGTCGCCAACGAGAACATGGCGAAGGTTCTCGCGGCGAAGGGCTATCACTACCAGTTCCTGTTCTCGCAGAACGCCGGTCACGTCGATGGCCCCACCAAGCGCCAGACGCTGCCCGAAGCGCTGGAATACGTCTGGGCAGGTTACCCAATCAAGTAACTTGTGGGGCCGGGCTTCGGCCCGACGCAATCGTCCACCGAGCTGCACGAAGCAGTGGTCACCGTTTTCGGTGGGTGATTTACCGGAACAGCCGTCGCAGCCGCGCACCAACGCGCCCGGTGAACTCTTCCGCGATCATCTTCGTCTTCAGCAGCGAATCCTGCCATCGCTGAAACGACTCGTGCCGCGGCTTCTTCCGGAAATCCGGATGGAAGTGCGTCTTGTTCCCGAACCCGAGAATAAACTGATCCTCCGCCGTCAGCCCACCGAGCAACGCCGCATTCAGAATCAGCGGATGATAGCGGCCGCCGCTGATATCCTCCTCCTGCAGCGGTATTGAAGGATCGTGGTAGTTGTAGAAGATCGCATCGCGCGGTTCCAGAATCGGCCACGACTGCCCGTGAACCCCGGAAGTATCGAATAAAAACGCCGTCCCCGCCGTCCCGGTCACCGTCGAAATATCCTGCTGATTGAACTTTTCAATCTCCCACGTCTTCCAGTCGCGTGTCTGATGCTGCCGGTGGCTGCCGCGAATATAGCGAAACGCGCCGGTCTTCACATCGCTCAGATAGACCGCCAGCTTCACCTCGCGCGGAATGCCAGTGACTTTGCTCTTGTCATACCAGGAATCGCCATGCCACCCGTGGAACGCGCGCTGGGTCGTGAGCGAACGCCAGCCCTTCGCTTCCACCAGCTGATACGACTCGCCCAGGTACGCCCGCAAAACTTCCTTCACCAGCGGATGAATCGGGGTCGAGACAAAGCCCTGTTCGAGCGTCAGAACATCCTGCACGTTGAGCCGGTAGCGTTCCGTCCGTTCGTAACCATCGAAATCGTTCCAGCGCATGCGCTCGAGCCGCGCGTGGAAAGCCTTCTGCATCGCGCGCAGCGTTTCGCCCTGAACGAAGCCTGGCAGCACGGCAAGGCCGTCGCGGTCCAGCCGCTCCAGAACCTCAGCCGCCTGCGTCCGTTCAGAAATCACCGTACACCTCCATCAGCTCGCGCGTATTCACGCGCACATCGAACCGCGCCGCCGCGCGCTGGCGGCCGGCCCGGCCCAGGCGTTCACGGAGCCCGGGATCCCGCGCCAGCAACACCAGCTTCTCTGCCAGTGCAGCCAAATCGCCGCGCGGCACCAGAAAGCCGGTCTCGCCGTCCTCCACCACTTCCGGAATTCCTCCCACGCGTGTCGCCACCACCGGCTTCTCGCACGACATTGCCTCCGCCAGCACCAGCCCGAAAGCCTCCTGCCAGCGCGAAGGCAGGCACAGAATATCCGTCGCGGCGAAGACGCCTTCTCCTACCGGATCGGTCACCAGTCCGGTCCAGGTGACGTGATCCTCGATTCCCAGTTCGCGCGTTCGCTGTGCGTACTTCTCAAGATACTTCCCATCGCCGACCAATGCAAAATGCAGATTCGGCTGCTCAACGAGCGCGAGCCGCGCCGCCTGCAGGATGTCATCCACGCCCTTTTCCGGCTTGATCTGCGAAACCTGCGTAATCAGAACCCGGTCCGCCGGAATGCCATATCGCTCGCGAAAAGCCGCGCCCGGCGCCACGCCGTTCGGACGCGAGAGATCCACGCCGTTGTGAATCCGCCGCACCCGCGAAGGCGGATACGTACCGGTGCCCGCGATAATCCGCTGATTATGATCGCTCACCGCGACCGCGGTCGTGACCGGAAGCTGCAGGAACCGCGCGATCGCCCGCTTCCACCCTGGCTGCGGCGCGGAAACGAAATCCTCCGGCCGCGAATGGTGATCTGTGAACACGATTTTTTTCACGCCGTTCAGCCGCGCAATCCAGCCCGCCGGACTCAGCAGCGGCGTAAACTGCAGGTGCAAAACGCGCGGCCGGTATTTCCGGATGATCCGCAGCAGATGCCAGCTCGCCCGCAGCGTGTTTTCCCCCGCATCCGGCAGCTTTTCCCACGTGATATTTGGTGAGGCGAGATATTGCATCACAATCGGCGAGGGTGCCTCCGGAAAACAGAGAACCGCCAGACAATCGCGCTCCGCCAGTTGCGCCGCAAGCTCGCGGATATGCACTTCGATGCCGCCGATTCGCCGCGCATTCATCCCGAACACGAATACGGCTGCTGGCGGGCGCGAAGGCGTAGTCGTGCTGGGCATCGTTGGAACCGTTCGATTTGTGTGGCAGCCTCTCTCTGGACTGCCGTCCACCCGGCCCGTTTCCGGCGCTCAGGTGTTGGGGCTCGCGAATACCTCGCAAAACCCTCAGGCGTCAGTTTAGCGCGAAATGACACTAACCTACCTCCGGTACTAGCACCAGTACTGCCCCGGTACTAGTGGAGAGTGCGGTCCGGGGCGGACGGCCCGTGTCGGATAATAGGCGGTTGCGGCTGATTCCATGAAACACGCGGCAGTACTGGCTATCCTCATCGCCGTCGCGTTCGGAATGTCGCGCGGCAAGGTCTACCACGGGCCCTATGGCTATGACGAGGCGGACTACATGTTCGCCGCCGGGTTGGGCATGGCCGATAACTGGCTTGACGTCGGCTCCATGCCGATCACCCAGTTCATTTCAGTCGGCCGAAACCGGGGCTCGGATTCCAGCCAGAAGGCCGGCCTTTCGGACCTCTCCCGCGCGGGCTCGGACCCGGTTGTTTATCGCCACTGGCACGGCCCGCTCTACTTTTTCTGGCTCACCCCTCTTTCGAACCTCGGCCTGAACGAGCACGCTACCCGCGCGTTTTTTCTGATCTTCCCGATTCTCACCGCCTGCGCCATCTATTTCGGCACGCTGGGGCTGTTTGAAGGCCTCTATGGCCAGATCGCCGCCATTCTGGCCTCGGCAATGTTTCTCTGGAGCCCCATGAATCTCGAAACCAGCGAAATCGCGCCGCACCTGATGTTCGTTCTCTGGTACATCTGCGCGCTGATGCTCCTGGCGCGCGTGGCGCTCCACGGGAGCCGGCGCGCGTTCTATGCGGCCACCGTGCTTGCCGCGCTGGCGTTCTGCACGCTGGAGGTCGCTTTCGTTCTGATCCTGGTGGTGGCGGCCGTCGCCTGGTGGAAACGGGCGGACCTGCGCGCGGACCTCAGGCTGATCCGCAATTCCGTTCTCCTTTTTGTCGCGACCGTACTGCTCGTCTGGCCCACGGCGATTTTCAAACTGAATTTCGCCAAAGCCTATCTGGTGATGGCGTACCTTGCCGTCTTCCGCAAAGGCGCGTGGGGCGATGTGACGCTGGGCCAGACGTGGTCCCGCCGGCTCGAAATGACGCCGGTCGAGCTGATCCTGATTGCGATCGGGCTCGTTCTCTTGTTTATCGTGATGTCGCGCCGCGAGCGTACGGCGGCTATGCCGTTCCTGCTGTTCGGCGTGCTGATGTTCCTCGCGACGCTGCGCGTTTACTCCGTGATCGCCCGCTATATGACGCCATTTCTGCCGGCGTTCGACGTGATTGCCGGATGGGCGCTCGCCTCTGCATTTCTGCGGCTGAAGAAACCCGCGGCTGTTTACGGAGCGGTGGCGGTCACCGCCGTGCTGCTGCTGTGGAATGCCCAGCAGCGGCTCGCGAGCATCGACCGCGAAGCGCACCCCGCTGACTTCGCCACCATCAACGCCCTCCGCGCAAAAGGGCTGGGCGATCAGACCGTCTTTGTTCCGCGCACGGACATTCCGATGATCCACTACTACTTCCCGCGCATGCAGGCGGAGGGTTATACGGAAGTCTCGGAAATTCCCGCGGCCGGATCGTACGCGGCCATTGTCTATCCGGACGGTCGCGTCGAAACTCATTGATCACGCCTGCGGACGAAGTTTCCGCACAGACGTAAACTGAAAATCCCCCAGCAGCCGATCGATTCGTTCCAGTGTTTTATCGAGATTGTTGTAATGCCGGAATTTCTTCGACGCCGGCATCTCGACGCGCGGCTGCCCGGGATCGACTTCCCACGGGTGTATATAAAA
>CAZPZE010000783.1:0-4156 GCA_964590625.1 uncultured Solibacteraceae bacterium | reverse complement strand
GCACCAGCCGAAAGCAATTCATGCTGCTCGAAGGGGCGCCGATTCTGGTGCACACGGTGCGGAAGTTCGCGGCGTCGCCCGAGGTGACGGATATTATCGTGGCGGTGCGCGAGGAAGATATTGCGGCGACGGACGAAATGCTGCAGCCGGAAGCGCGCGGATTGTTCGGGCATCTGAAGGTAGTGGAAGGCGGCAACACGCGGCAGGAGTCGGTGGAGAAGGCGTTCGCGGCGCTCGATCCCGCGGTGGATCTGGTGGCGGTGCATGACGCGGTGCGGCCGTTCATCGAGCTCGAAACCATCAGCAAAGTGGTGCACGAAGCGGACGCGACTGGCGCGGCGATTGTCGGGATTGTGCCGGTCGATACGGTTAAGCAGGTAAGCGGGGCGCAGGCGGGCGGGGCGAAGGTGCGGGGTACGATTTCGCGCGAACGGCTGGTGCTGGCGCAGACTCCGCAGGTGTTCCGGCGCGAGATTCTGGCTCGTGCGTTTGAATCCGCGCGGGCGGATGGGTTTTCGGGTACGGATGAAGCGAGCCTGGTGGAGCGGCTGAATGAAGTCGAGATCAGCGTGGTGCTCGGGAGCGACCGCAACATCAAGATCACGAAGGCTGGCGACATGGATCTGGCGCGTTTGTTTTTTGAGCAGGAGAAAAGCCGGCGTTGAGCGGCGGCCCGCAGTTCCGCATCGGGCAGGGCTGGGACGTTCACCGGATTGCCACCGGCCGCAAGCTGATCCTGGGCGGTCTCGAAATTCCTTCTGAGTTTGGTCTCGAAGGTCATTCGGACGCCGACGTTCTGGCGCATGCCATCACGGATGCGATTCTGGGCGCGGTGGCGCTGGGTGATATCGGGATGCATTTTCCGGATACCGATCCGCGCTGGAAGGGCGCCGACAGCCTGGTGTTTCTGCGCCACGTCTGCGGACTGGCGGCGGAGGCGGGCTATCGCATCGTGAATGTGGATTCCACCGTCATTCTGGAGCGGCCGAAGCTGAAGGATTGGCGCCTGCCGATTCGGGAGTCGCTGGCGAAGACGATTGGGCTCGCGGTCGAGATGGTGTCGGTCAAGTTCAAGACCGCAGAGAAGGTCGGCCCGGTGGGCGAAGGGCGATCGGCGGAATCGCAGGCCGTTGTATTGTTGGAAAGAATCTGAGGAGGTCCGGCATGCGCCGCTTTGCGCTGGTTTTTTGCGGAATCATTGCTTTGACGACGGCGGTTCTCGTTGGCCAGACCGCGTCTTCCACGCCCGAATATCACATCTACGCAGGGAATCTGCACTCACACACGGCGTACACGTGGTCGCACGGTGAGCAGATCCAGACCAACGGCTGCGCGGGGATTCTGACGTATACGCAGGATCCGAATTCGCCGGCGGCGCACTGGTCGGATGGATATGTGAAGACAGCGGGCGGCGGGTGCCCGGGGATTTATGTGATCAACGGATCGCAGATTCCGGCGCCGGGAGTGACGATCAAGCCGGACTGGCAGAAGGTGCAGGGCCCGCCTTCCGCGCATTACGCTGCCGCGAAGGCCGCGGGGTACGATTTCTACGCGACAACGGATCATTCGCAGGATGCGGGTTTTCAGCCGCCGGGTCCGGAGAATCCGACGTGGCTGGCCAGCAAGAAGCAGGCGGCCGAAGCGACGGACAGCAATTTCGTGGCGCTCGCGGGTTTTGAATATTCCGAGAACGATGGGCCGGGCGGGCAGGGCCATCTCAACGTTTACAACACGAACGGGATTCTGAACGCGCTGCTGCCGGGGATCGATCTGCCTTATTTCTACAAGTGGCTGGAAAGCGCGCAGCCGAACGGGGATGGGCCGGTGGTTGCCAGTTTCAATCATCCGGATGCGAAGCAGTACAACGACTGGGCGTATCGCGATCCGAAGGTGACCAACATCATCACGATGCTGGAAGTGATCAATTCGAATAACAAGATTCACTACCCGGCGTTCGTGGCGGCGCTCGATCATGGCTGGAAGGTTTCGCCGATCTGCGGGAACGATAACCACGGGATGAGCGCGATCACGAAGCACACTTCCCGCACGTTTGTGCTGGCGACGGCGAAGACGAAGGCGGCGATTCTCGATGCGATGAAGAACCGGCGGACGTATGCGTCGCTCGATAAGAGCATGCAGGCACGCTATACGGTGAATGGCGCGATTATGGGTTCGACACTGGATAAGGCCGCGAATTACCGGTTCGATATCAATCTTTCGAGTGCGGACAAGATCACGAAAGTCGATATCGTGAAGGATGGAGGCGCGGTGGTTTCGGAATTCAATCCGACGCCGGACAACACTGTTCACTGGCAAACCGGCGTGACGGATCCCACGAGCAAGTACTTCTTCGTCCGCGTGTGGACGTCGCGTGGTGGCGATGCGCCGGGCGCGAAGCCGGAGAATCCGGTTGCGTGGCTCGCGCCCGTCTGGACTGGCCGATAAAGCTTAGTGATGGGCGCCGGCGAGCACCCATTCGATGCCGCCGATCACACCGCGTGATGGCATCACGACCGCGGGGATTTCCTGGTAGACCGTGTTCGTCAGGTTGGTGAGCTGCAGAAAGGGACGAACGCGTCCGGTAACGTAACTCGCCGAGGCATCCCACACCGCGTAGGGATCGTGCGCTAACCGGTTCACCACGCCGATACGGGTGCGCGCGACGATGTGGCCGCAGACCTCGCCGTTCCACTGCAAGACCGCGCTCTGCACCGGATAGTTGAACGTGTACTTGCTCTGCAGGACGCTCGGATTGGCGCTGACGCCATGGAGTCCAGTGAATGCCACGCCGAAGGTCTGTCTGGCGACCGTGTAATCGGCTGAAGCTTCGACTCCGGTGAAGTGAAGTTCATCGAAATTCTCCGCCTGCCAGATGGCAGAGGGATTCGCGCGCACGTAATCGATCTCGTTCGAGTCGCGGCGGTGAAAAACGGTCAAAGCCGTGTGGACCCTGCGTCCGAAATAGCCGTCCACGCCGCCTTCGAAACTGACGGCGCTTTCGGGCTTGAGATAGGGATTGCCGAGATCGGCGGGGTCCGAGTAGTAGAGCTCGGTGAACGTGGGCAGGCGAAACGCGCGGCTGGCGGAAGCGCGCAGTTTGAAGCGCGAATTGAGCCAGGCGGCTCCGCTGACGGACGGGCTGGTGGCGACGTTTCGCGCGCCGTACACTTCTTCGCGAACACCGGCGGAGAGCGAATAGCGTTTCGCGAAACGCAGCTCATAGACGGCGTAGGCGCTGCCGCGCGTCCGGCTGCGAATTCCGAGATTGGTGCTGTTAATGGATTGAGAAACGCCCTCCACGCCGTAACTGATGATGGCGTGATGCGGCAGATTGTCATGGCGCCGCAGGCTGCCCTGCCAATCGTCATCGAGATGGCGATTGAGATAGATCTGCGGCTGGTAGCGGAAAAGGACGAAAAGATCCGTGTGCCGGCGGAACGCGAAATTGGCTTCGGTCTTGCTACCGAGATTCTGGTGTGCGGAGAGAAACCAGCTCTTGATGCGCTCCCACGATGGATAATTTCCGTAAAAAAGATTCGCGCCGTACGGCCGGTCGCTGTAGGCCAGCAGAAGGCTGCTCGCGCCCAATGAGGATTTCGCGGTCGTCAGTGATCCGAATGACAGATTCCGGTAATCGCGGTCGAAGGTGAATCCTTTGGAAAAATCACGCGCGCCGGAGATTTCTTCCGAAAATCGGGGACCGCCGAACGCGGCGATGACGTGCTCTTCATCGGTACCGAAGTTCCCCAATGCGGTATAGAGCCGAACGTCGGGAGTTTCGAGCGGTTCGGTTCGGACGTTGACGACGCCGCCGATTGCGTCCGAACCGTAGAGCGTGGATCCCGAGCCTTTCAGCACCTCGGTGGAGGTCAGCATTTCGAGAGGAATGGGGAGGTCGAGATTGAAATGGCCGGTCTGCACGTCGCTGATGCGCATTCCGTTCAGCAGAACGAGGGTCTGGCCGAACGTGGCGCCGCGAATCGAAAGATCCGCCATGAAGCCGCCGGGCGCGCGCTCCTGCAGGTCGAGCGTTGGATCGAGCTGCAGCAGGTTGAACCAGGAATCGAACAGCGGCCGGTCTCGTTCGGGAAGCGGCAGCACGCCGACATCCCGATCCGCATCGTCGAGAGGCGCCGGGGTGGCAACTCCCGTGACG
>CAZPZE010000782.1:0-4384 GCA_964590625.1 uncultured Solibacteraceae bacterium | reverse complement strand
CTGCGCTGGATGCGCGTACCCGGCGATTCGATCTTCGCGCTCGGCGAATTCACGATGGTCTGGTTTGTCCTCGCGCTGAAGCGCCGGCCCCGAACCGAACCAATGCTTGAGCTGCAGCCGTCGATGGGCGACTAAGGCCGCCCATCGCGCCGCTCGATCAGCTGAAGCAAGTTCAGCTGTAATTCTTTCTCAGAATCGCCGCGAGGATGAGAAGCAGCGAGAGGAGCCTGACGACATAGATCCACGGGCTCCCCTCGTTGGGCCGCGCGAAGAAGAGAATCGTGGAACGGTTCAGCGCTTCGATGATGAACGCCGCGCCGAATGAGAGGAAGAACGTATCGCGCGTGCTGCGCCAGAACTTCAGAAAGTACAGGCCGACCGCAAGCGAACTGGTGGCGATGACGCCGAGCAGGAATCCCTCAGTCATGGTTCAGTCGCTCCCTGGTTTAATCACTCCCGAATATCAGCCCAAACAGCAGCAAAAGCATGGCGACAGCCGCGGTCGCAAGGCGCGCCGGATAGAGATCCAGGTCCGGAAACAGCACGAGGTCCACGAAAACCAGGGTGTTGGAAATGGTCAGGCCCGCAAAGCAAAGGGCGCTCCAGAAGAGAAGGCGCTTGCGAACCTTGCCCCACGCGCGAAACAGAAGAAATGAGCAAAGCAGGCACGTCAGCGCTCCCAGAAGATTGACGGCATGTCCCATGCTATTCGTGCTCCTTCCGGAGACGGAAGGCCCGGGCAAACTCCCGGATCGCCGCCGATGGTTTGGAGTGTATCAATCTCGTGATGCGAATCAGTTCGCGGCGGTAGGCCCGGTCCACCAGGACCAGAATGCGATCGCGCGCCGCTTCGGATTCATAAAAATAGCCGGATGGAGATCCGGAAACAGCAATGAGATTCTGACGAATCAGATCGTCGAGGATGACCCGCGCAGCGTCTGTGGAGACGAAAAGCGCGTCCCCGGTCGACTCCGCGGACCACACTTTCGGACGGCTGTTCCAGAGGAGGAGAAGCGCCTCGAGGTGGGGCACCGTTTCGATGCGGTCCAGCAGGAAGCGATCTACTTCCGCCCGTTCATTGTCCTGATCCGGCATGATCCGCCGTCAGCGAGCCTCCCCTTGCCGGATCTTGAGCAGGCGTGGCAAAGCCCTGCTCCATCGGCTGCCTGTCGGCGCCACAATTCTCGACGATATGGGAAAACAATTGAGAGACATCGTCGGGCTCCGAAAGGCAAAATGAAGCAGCCGTCGTGCGCGAACACCCTACGCGCACACTCACGTCGCAACACGCGGCGCGAAACATCGATTCGTCCGTCCGATCGTCGCCCAAAGTGATGCAGGCATCGAACGAGCCCACCTGTTCATAAATACAAGCCAGGGCCGATCCCTTATCCCACGAAACGCGCGGCCGGATTTCGAGCGCGTCGCGGCCGGCGCGCATCGCGATCTTTGGCCCGAATGCACCCAGCGTTTTCCGGGCCGCATAGAGAAGAGTCTCGCGGTAGATGGGTTGCACTTTCCGGAAGTGCAGCGTGGCCGTCAGGTCCTTGTCCTCCACCCATGCCGCAGGCCAGGGAGCAGTCGCCGCCTGCAGGGCTTCGCAGGATTCCGCAATCACGGGCCGCAGGCTCCGGGCGCCCTCGTGCTCAAAGTGGAGATTCGCTCCACGAATTTCGAGACCGTGATTCCCGGCAAAGACAGCGCCAGCCGGGCAGCGCCCCTCGATATCGGTGAGCCGCCGGCCGGTAATGACGGCAAGCGTGAACCGCGGAAACGTCAGGATCTGATTCACAACAGCGGCCATGGATGGCGCCATCACCGCGTCGGACGGCCTCTCGACCAGAGGGCAGAGAGTCCCGTCGAAGTCAGAGGCGATGAGGATACGTCCCGGCCGGCGCAGAATGCTGTCCACCGCGGCGAGCAGTGACAGACCCAATTTCAAAGCGCCGCACCGGCAACCGAATGGTTTTCGGCGAGGGCGGGGACATAGTGAACTTCATTCGGTTCACATCCGCATAATGTCAGCAGAATTCGGCCGGCCCATCGATAGACATTATTGGCGGCCACCGCGGATCGCATGCGGTTCATCCTTCGGCGGCGTTCCTCGGCTGGCATGTTGATCGCCTGATGGATCACGCCGGCCATTTCGTCCACGGCGAAAGGATTCACGAGCAGAGCATCCACCAGTTCGCGCGCCGCGCCGGTGAATGCGCTCAGCACGAGCACGCCGTCGCCGTCGATCCGGCTGGCGACAAATTCCTTGGCCACGAGATTCATCCCGTCGTGCAGTGAGGTGACGAGGCAGAAATCAGCCATCAGTTCGAGCGCCACGAGCGACTGCTGATCGAGATGACGCGAAATCAGCACGATCGGCTTCCATGACTGACGCGCCCATCTCTGGTTAATCGCATCCACCTGTTCGTGCAGCGCGCGATCGAGCGAGTTGTACTCCGGAATTGCCGTCCGGCTCGGCACGCCGACCTGCAGAAATACCAGACGGCCGATGTATTCCGGATGCTCCTCCAGCAGCCGGTCAATCGCCTGCAGCCGGTGCGGAATTCCCTTTGTGTAATCCACGCGGTCGATCCCGATGCCGAGAATCTCCGGCGGCTGGCCAAGCACTTCCAGCCATTTCGCCGTCGCGGGCCCGTAATGCGCGCGCGCAGCCATTTGGGCGTGCTTGTCAAAATCGATACTGATCGGGAATGCGCGAACAGCCGTCTCATGCCCGTTCCGCGCGATCACACCATGCTCGTGGTCGATCCGCGCTTCAATCGAGCGCTCGATCGTCTCCAGAAAATTCGAGCAGTGGTACTTCAGATGAAAACCGAGCAGATCATTGCCGAGCATGCCGTCGAGCAGTTCATCTTTCCAGGGAAACGCGCGGAACGTCTCACGATTCGGCCACGGGATGTGCCAGAACTGCGCGACGGTGAGGTGCGGATTCCGCTTCTTCAGCATACGCGGCAGAAGCGCGAAATGATAATCCTGGATGAAGACCAGAGCCGAACCGCCGTCCGCTTCTTCGAGAATCGCCTCGGCGAAGAGTTCGTTCGCATCTTTGTAGCTCGCCCAGTCTTTGGCGCTGAAACGCGGACGATGGAACGCCGCGTGACACAGCGGCCAGAGTCCTTCGTTCGCGAGGCCATAGTAATAGCCTTGCTCCGTTTGTTGCGGCAACCAGACCCGGCGAAGCGTATAAGACGGTGCCTCCGGCGGAACGCGCACGTGATCCTGCGCGTCCACCATCTGCCGATCTGCATTGCCGCTGCCGTGCGCGACCCACACTCCACCCGAAGCCCGCAGTATGGGATCGAGCGCGGTTGTCAGCCCGCTCGCCGCCTGTGTGCAGTCGATCCGCCCCCCCTCGCGAACATGGATGTACGGCTCGCGATTTGAAACGGCGATCAGCTTCACCCCGCTCAGATGTTCCGTAACAAGGGTTTGAAGGCGCTCTCTGGTCCAGTTTTCCATGGTGATTTCCGGAGGCCGTCCGGTATTACAAGTCTAGCGTTTTCAATGGGTTAACTGTCATCCCAAGCTTTTACCAGTGACACCCGAAAAAAGCCGTAGGGTATCCCGCGGCGCGGTTTTCGTGGGACCCTGAAAGAAGGGAGACCATTCTAAAAGTTTGACGTTAAGAGGGATACTGACTATGGGGGAACCAATGCGCGCCCGCAGGTCTATTCTTCTGGCGGCCGCACTGGCAGGGTTGCTGCTGGTGATCGGCATTTCTGCGTTTGCCGTCTGGTGGAATGCGAAGAATTCGCAGGAGCAGGTCGCTGCGCTTCAGACTGCTCATCAAAAGGCCGACGTCGCGCTCGCCGCGATTCGTGCGAATGTGTACCTCAATGCAATTCTGACCCGCGACTACCTGCTCGATCCCGATCCCGCGCATTCACAGCAATACATCGAACAGTTCACTTCCATTCAGGCCAATACGGATGCGAGCTTCGAAGCGCTCGAGGCCTCCGGTTTGGATGAAGCGCAGAAAGCGGCGCTCAATCATCTGAAAAGTGAGCTATCGTCCTATCTCGATACCACTGAGGTTGCGCTTGACTGGACGCCGGAAGAAAAGCGTGCGCAGCACACCCAGATGCTGCGGCAAAGAGTGCGCCGCCGCGAGGAAATTTTTGTTCTCGCCGAGCAGGTGGAGAACCTCGTCACCCAGAATTACGTGCGGGAACAGCAGCGCATCACGAGCGCGGATCGCGAATTTCGGGTTTCGCTCGGCTGGATCACCGGTATCGCGCTCCTCCTCGGTTTCGCCATCGCGGGAGGAACGCTCGTCCGTCTGCTCGCCCTCGAACGCCAGTCGGAAGCGGCGGAATCGGAACTCCGGCTTCTCTCCGGGCAGATCCGCACCGCGCAGGAACAGGAACGC
>CAZPZE010000781.1:0-2465 GCA_964590625.1 uncultured Solibacteraceae bacterium | reverse complement strand
CGGCAGCTCACGATTCTGGAGACGGAGATCGAGAGCAGCAAGAAGCATGCCTGGCTGCCGGTGAAGTAAGCCTGGCGCTGTTCGGTGTGGAGTAGACTGTCTGAGGAAACCCTGAGGGAGGTGCTCCATGGACTCAAAGACTCACTCCACGCCGGATGCGCGGCGGCGATTTTTACAGCGGCTGGGGGCGTGGGCCGGGATATCGGCCGCCGTGCCGGCTGCAAGCAGGGCGCAGGGCGGCGGCGCCGCGGTCAGCTACACGTCGGGCGAAGAGAATTTCCTGCCGAAGTATGCGCTGGCGCAGAAGTATAAATCGCTGAAGCAATCGAGCTATGACCGCACGGGCGGCAATGCGGATCGCTTCGTCGTGAAGGCGGGCGATACGCAGGAGCTGTTCAATGCGACCGGTCCCGGCGTGATCACGCACATCTGGTTCACGATTGCGGCGAGCAGTGTTGCGCACCTGAAGGAACTGGTGCTGCGCATGTACTGGGATGGCACTTCGAAGCCGAGCGTGGAAGTGCCGGTGGGCGATTTCTTCGGGCTGAACCTGGGGCAATATCAGATTTTCGAATCGGCGTTTGTGGCGTGTTCGCCGGGGAAATCGCTGAATTGTTATTTCGCGATGCCGTTCCGTCGGTCGGCGCGGATCACGGTGACGAATGAAGGCGCGGCGCAGGTGGGCGCGTTTTATTCGAACATCGATTATCAACTGGTGCCGTCGCTGCCGGCGGACGCAATGTATTTCCATGCGCAGTACCGGCAGAAGGCGCCCGAAGTGGCGGTGACGGGGCTGAATCCGAAGGTCAATCTGGATGGGAAGCACAACCACGTGTTCCTCGAGACTCGCGGGCGCGGGCATCTGATGGGCGTGACGCTCGGTGTGCTGCAGAATGCCGACAACTGGATGGGCGAAGGCGACGACATGATTTTCGTCGACGATGAGACGAAGCCGGTGATCAATGGGACGGGCCTCGAGGATTACTTCCTCGGGAGCTGGGATTTCGGCGGACGCGATGGGGCGATTCCGTTTGCGCATCATTTCTACGGAGCGCCGCTGATTGTGGCTCCGGAGCGCGCGGGTGGGCGGTATTGCTGCTACCGGTGGCATGGCGACAATCCGGTGACGTTCACGAAATATCTGAAGCACACGATCGAGCATGGGCATGCGGACGATCGCGCGGATAACTACTATTCGGTTGGGTATTGGTATCAGAGCGAGCCGTTCACGGATTTTCCGGCGATGCCCGCGGTGGCGGACCGGGTGCCTCGGCTGCACATTCCGGCGTGAGGAGAGACGAGTGCTGAAGAAGATTATTCCGGGGGTTCTTTTCGCATTGACTGCTATGAGCGCGAGTGCCGCGGTGAAGGTGGAGAAGACGGAGTACAAGGGCTGGAAGAACTGCTATCGCGTTTCGAACGGAGAGATTGAGGCGATTGTCACAGCTGATGTGGGGCCGCGTATCATTCGTTTCGGATTTGTCGGCGGGCAGAATCTGTTCAAGGAGTTCGCGGATCAGCTGGGGAAATCCGGCGAGAAGGATTTTCAGCTTCGCGGCGGAAGCCGGGTGTGGAAAGCGCCGGAGGATCCGGTGGCGACGTGGGCGCCGGACAATGTGCCGGTCAGTGTGAAGGTGACGGCGAGCGGGCTGATTGCTACGGCGCCGGTGGAGCCGCTGACGAAGCTGCAGAAGGAAATCGAGATTGTGATGGAGCCGACGGGGACTCGCGCGCTGGTGACGAATCGCATCACGAACCATGGGCTCTTTGCGATCGAATTCTCGCCGTGGGTGCTGACGATGATGGCGCCGGGCGGGATGGTGGTTTCGGGATTTCCGCCGCGCGGGACGCACCCGCAGAATCTGGAGGTCACTAATCCGCTGGCGATGTGGGCGTATACGGATTTGTCGGACCCGCGGCTGAAGTTTACGAAGAAGTACCTGACGATGCGGCAGGATCCGAATAATTCGAATGCGGAGAAGGTCGGGACGTTCAACAAAGATACGTGGGCGGCGTATTTGCTGAATGGGGAGGCGTTCGTGAAGCGGGCGACGGCGGATCCGGCGAAGACATATCCGGATTTTGGGTGTTCGTTCGAGACGTTTACGAACAATGAGTTCCTGGAGATCGAGACGCTGGGGCCGATGACGCAGGTAGCGCCGGGGCAGACGGTGGAGCAGGTGGAGCGGTGGGGGCTTTATAAGAATGTGAAGCCGGCGGCGATTACGGATGAGGAACTGACGCGGGTGCTGGAGCCGATTCTGAAGTAGGGTTCAGTTAGCGGTCGGCTTTTCGACGTGATCGACCACGAGGACTTCGATTGGTTCTTTTCGGGGTTCCAGTTTGAGTCCGAGTTGCTGCTGGATGGCGTCGAAGACGCTGATGTCGTCGGGCTGAGGGTTGTTGTTGATCCTGAATTCGGGCGTGGCGACGAGCTTCAGGGTGTATCTGCCGGTCAGGCCTGT
>CAZPZE010000780.1:0-2181 GCA_964590625.1 uncultured Solibacteraceae bacterium | reverse complement strand
GCCATCGACGGAGTCGAGCTCATTGCGGCGGAGCAGTTCGTTGGCGACGGTGACGCGGTCGATCCGCTCGCCACGCTCGTGCAGCTCAGACATGCGCTGGTAGATGCGGCGGTGCTTCTCGAGCGCGAAGTCGTCTTCCGTCAGGATGCCGGCGATATCGAGAAAACGCTGGTCGTCCAGAAGCAACGAGCCGAGAATAAACTTCTCGGCGTCGATGTTGGCCGGGAGACCTTTCTCGAGCGCGATGTTCTGCGTGTTCATGGGAGCGGAACTCAGCATAACTCCATCCGGCTGTGGAAACCTAGTGTGAATTTCAACGAGCGTGGAAGCCGCGCCAATCGCGCTTTCGGAGCAGAAATCCTCAGTTCCGGGCGGTAGAAATCCACAACTACATACTACCTCGAAAATGTTTTGGGCGCCGGGGCGGGAGAACTGTTAGAATCCGCTCTGGAGGGGCTTATGTTTCGTAAGATTGGGTTGCCTTTGGTGTGCCTGGCGTTTCTCGCCGGCGTGATTGTTGCACAGCAGGATCAGTTGCTGCAGCCGCAGATGGAGCCGGCTGGGGGCTGGAATTCATCGGGCGAGATGGGGAAGGCGGGCGGCTGGACGTCGACGACGGTGGCCGCGGGTGTTGCGCAGAAGCCGCTCGAAGGAAAGCAGACGAAGATCACCGGCGAGATCGTCGATCTTTCGTGCTATCTGCAACTCGGGAAGCATGGCTCGGCGCACGCTGCGTGCGGGAGCAAGTGCATTGCGGCGGGCGAGCCGATCGGGATCGTGACCAGGTCAGGAGAGGTTTATCTCGCGATGGCGGAAGAGCACGACCCGCGGCGCGACGGCAAGACGACGTTTCGCAAAGCCGCGGCGGATAATTTCGCGAAGGTGATGACGGTCACTGGCACCACGACGACGGTGAATGGAGTGAAGACGATTTACGTGCAGGGGTACATGTAGCGTTTGAACTACAGGGCGTCTTCTGCGAGAGCGAGGGCGCCACAGACGCCGGCGCGGTCGCCGAGTTCCGGCGGGACGATTTCGGGCGGTTCCACGTAGCCGTTCAGCAGTTTCGTGACTTCGTTTCGGATCGCGGGGTAGAGCGAGGCGTGCCGCATCACGCCGCCGCCGAGGATCACGCGCTTTGTGGAGAGCACAGCCGCGAAGTTGACGACGGCGAGTGCGAGGCAGCGCGCTTCCGCGGCCCATGCCGGATGATCTTCCGGCAATTCTTCCGCAGGCTTGCCCCAGCGGGCCTGAATCGCGGGGCCGGATGCCAGGCCTTCGAGGCAATCGCCGTGATACGGGCAGACGCCCGCGAACGAATCTTCATGCGGAATACGGATGTGGCCCATCTCCGGATGGGACGTGCCGTGCACGAGACGCCCGGAGACGATCGCCCCGCCGCCGATGCCGGTGCCGACCGTGAGATAGAGCGAATCCTCGCCATCGCGTGCGGCGCCCCAGCGGGCTTCGCCCAGCGCAGCGGCGTTCACATCCGTATCGAAGCCGACGGGGATGTTGAAAGCTTTCCGGATCGGTCCGGCGAGATCGCAATCGCGCCAGGCGGTTTTGGGCGTTGAGGTGATGTAGCCCCACTTCGGCGAACGCCGGTCAGTGCAGATAGGTCCGAAGGATCCGATGCCGATGGCGCGCAGATTGCCGCCGCCGGCTTCGCGGAGAAACGCGATTGCCGCGGCGATAGTGGGTTCCGGGCTGCCGGTCGGAATGCGAATGGTGCGGAGATCGTCCGGCGTGGCGCCCACGCCGCAGACGATCTTCGTGCCGCCTGCTTCAATGGCTCCGAACAACGTTTTCCTTCAGGAAGCGCAGACCATCGAAGGCGATGGAGTCCGGCGATTTTTCGATATCGCGCCAGATAGCGGCCGCGGCGCTGATATCGCCGATGTTGAATCCGAAGCTTTCGATGGTGAGCCAGCCGTCGTAGCCAACGTCGTGGATCGCCTGGAAGACGCCTTTCCAGTCAGTGTGGCCGCTGCCTGGAATGCCGCGGTCATGCTCGCAGGTGTGAACGTGCTTCAGACGGCGGCCGATGGTGCGAATGCCGGCGGCGACGTCTTTCTCTTCGATGTTGGCGTGGAACGTATCGAAGAGCAGTCCGATTTTGGGGTGGTTAATTTCATCGCAGAGCCGCGCGGCATCGCCCGCGGTGTTGAGGAAATAGGT
>CAZPZE010000779.1:0-19936 GCA_964590625.1 uncultured Solibacteraceae bacterium | reverse complement strand
CGCTGCTGCGCACAGATTCCCAGCGGCAGCAGAAGCAAAATGAGCGCAAAGCGGCATCTCACGCGCAAAGTGTACTACGTTTCGAGCCATTCCGCTAAGATCGGAACAGATGAATTCCACGGTTAATCTCTTCATTAATGGCGCATGGACACCCGGCCTTCGCGGCGAAACGCTGCCCGTGATCAGCCCGGCAACAGGCGAGCCGGTCCGCAGCGTTGCCAAAGCTGAAAAATCCGACCTCGATCTTGCGCTCGACGCCGCCGAAAAAGGCTTTCACGTTTGGCGAAAGATCTCCGCATTCGAACGCTCGAAGATCATGCGCAAAGCCGCGGAGCTGATGCGCGCCCGCGTCGAGGAAATCGCGCCCATCATGACCACTGAGCAGGGCAAACCGCTGGGCGAAGCCCGGCTCGAAATCCTGTTCGGCGCCGACGTCATCGAATGGTTCGCCGAAGAAGCCCGCCGCGCCTACGGCCGCGTGATTCCGCCGCGCGTGGAGGGCGTCTATCAACTGGTCGTCAAAGAGCCGGTCGGACCCGTGGCCGCATTTTCGCCGTGGAATTTTCCGATTAATCAGGCGGTCCGCAAAATCAGCGCCGCGCTGGCCGCCGGATGTTCCATCATCCTGAAAGGCCCCGAAGAAACGCCGGGCTCGGTTGCGGAACTGGTCCGCGCATTCGCCGATGCCGGCGTCACGCCGGGCGCCGTCAATCTCGTCTTCGGTGTTCCGGCCGATATTTCGAACTATCTGATCCCGCACCCGGTGATCCGCAAAATTTCATTCACCGGATCGACCGCCGTCGGCAAACAACTAGCCGCACTCGCCGGACTTCACATGAAGCGCGTCACCATGGAACTCGGCGGTCACGCGCCCGCCATCATCTTCGACGATGCCGATCTCGACGTCGCCGCAAAGATTCTCGCGGCCAGTAAATATCGCAACGCCGGACAGGTCTGCGTTTCCCCCACGCGCTTCCTTGTGCAGAAGAAGGTCTACGACAAGTTCGTCGAGAAATTTGCCGACGCGAGCCGCAAGATCAAGGTTGGCGACGGCCTCGCGCCCGATACGACGATGGGTCCGCTGGCGAACAACCGCCGTGTCGCCGCGATGGAAGACCTGGTTGGGGACGCCGTCGAGCACGGCGGAAAGCTGCAGACGGGCAGCGATCGCCCGGCGAGCAAAGGATACTTCTGGCAGCCCACCATCATCGAGAACCCCTCGCGTGACAGCAAGGTGATGAATCAGGAGCCGTTCGGTCCGGTCGCCGTCATGATCCCGTTCGAGAGCTTCGATGACGCCGTGAACGAAGCGAACCGCCTGCCGTATGGACTCGCCGCGTACGCCTATACGAAGTCCGCGCGCACCGCGAACCTGATCGGCGGCGCGATTGAGAGCGGCATGGTCTCGATCAACCACTACGGCCTGGCTCTTCCGGAAACGCCGTTCGGCGGCGTGAAGGATTCGGGCTATGGCTCTGAAGGCGGATCGGAAGCGATTGAGGCATACCTCAACCACAAATTCATTTCGCAGGCCGGCCTTTAGGCCGACTTCACCGGCACGGTGGCGTGCCGCTTCAGAATTACCGGCAGATTCTGGGCAAACACGCTGCGCGCAACCACCATGTCGCAGCCGGCCTCCTGCGCCTGCAGCTTCAGATCAGTCTGCACGTGTGAGACGAATCCGAGGGTGCTCACGCGCTTCGTCTCCGGATTGCTTTTGATCTCGCGGATCAGGCCCAGCGGGTCCGCCGCGTCGTAGTTCAGGTCAAAGATCACCACGGATGGTTTCTCTTTGACCTTTTCGAGCACGGTGTCTTTGTCTTTCACGAACTCCACGGTCATGCCGAATTTCTTCGCCATATCGTGAATCTTCGCGGAAAAGAACAGATCGGTCATTACGGCCAGGATTTTTCTCGGCTGTGCGGTCATGCTGATTAAAAAAGGAGGAGAAATCGCATGGTAACGCGGCCTCTTTGCTGGCGGCGAAAATAGGGCGTTGCGAAGAGGAGCAGGTTGCGTGGAAACGGCGGGCAGGGCTACCATGAAGGGCAATGACACCGAACCCGCCCCGGATCGTTCTGCACAAATCGGCCGATTACCGGGAAACTTACGCCAACAGCGTACAGATCCGCGTGAACCTCTGGGACTTTTTTCTGATGTTCGGAACCATCAATCAGACGGTGCCCGAACACGTCGAGATCAACAATTTTCAGGGCGTCTATCTCAGCCCTCAGCAGGCGAAGGCGCTGCTCGGATTGCTCCAGCAGAACGTGAATCAGTACGAATCGGCGTTCGGCGAAATCAAGCTGGAACCGAAGGCCGGCGCCGGGTTCGTGCAGTAGCCGGATGTTTCCGGCGCGGAGACGGGTTCGGCCTCAGTCGTACCTCCTGATCTTCGGAATCGTGGCCTTCTTCCTCGTGATGGCCCACGGTCCGCTTCTCCAGCTTCCTTACTACTGGGACGAAGCGGGGCAATTCATCCCCGCCGCATCCGATATCTATCATTCCGGCGCGCTCATTCCCTACAGCGCGATTCCGAACGTGCATCCGCCGGGCGTGATGGCGTGGCTGGCGCTGGCCTGGCGCGTCGCCGGATATTCCATCGTGACGGCGCGGGTGGCGATGCTGCTGATCGCCGCGTTCGGGCTTCTCGTAACGTTTCTGCTCTCGATCGAGCTCTCGCGCGGGAGCACCGGCACGCCCGCGTTCATCACTGTGACGCTGCTGTTCCTGTGTCCGCTGTTTTACGCGCAGTCGATGCTGGCGCAGCTCGATATGCCTGCAATGGCATTCACCGCGCTGGCGCTGCTGCTGTTCCTGCAGAATCGTTTTCGCGCCTGTGCGCTGGCCTGTGCGGTGCTGGTGCTGGTGAAGGAAACCGGGGTCGTCGCGCCGCTGGTCTTTGGCGGTTGGCTGCTCTTTGAGCGCCGCGCGCCCGGCGATAATCGCCGTGACGTTCTCTGGTTCCTGCTGCCAGTCGGGCTCCTTGCGATCTGGCTCTGCGCGCTCCGGCATTTCACCGGGTTCTGGTTCGGCAACGCCAGCTTCACGAAGTACAACGCCGTCGATACGCTTGATCCCGTGCGCGTGCTTTTCGCGCTGGTGCGCAGAGCGTATTACCTGTTCATCGGGTCCGGTCACATCATCGGGACGGCGATCGTATGGTTCGCGTGGAAGCGGATGCCGATCCTCAAAGACCGGCCCTGGCGCATCGCTCTGACCCTCGCGGCGGCGCAGATCCTGACCGTGAGTGTGCTCGGCGGCGCGGTGCTCGAGCGCTATCTGCTTCCCGTGCTGCCAATTCTTTATTCGGCCTTCGCGCTCGCGGCTGGAGCGCTCAGCATTGGAACGCGCCGGGTGGCGATTGGCGCGCTGGTGGTGGCATTGATCGCGGCGAATTTCGTCAATCCGCCGTATCCGTTTCCGTTTGAGAACAACCTGATGTTCGTGACGTTCACGGATATCGCGCAGCAGGCGGCCTTCGCGGCGGATCGCTACAATCAGCCGGTCACGACGACGTTTCCCATGACCACGGCGCTGGCACACCCGCGGAACGGTTATCTGATGCTGCCGCACCGGACGCACGAGATTCCGGACTTCCGGCCGGAGACGATCCAGCCGCTGGTGGCTCATCCTCCGCCGCTGATGATCGTCTACAACACGGAATTCGATCCCTGGGGGCTGCGCGGGACGGAGCTGTTCGAATGGTTTTTCGCGAAGTATTACAACTACGAGCGCCCCATGAGCGCGCTCGAGATTTCGCAGTTGCTGAACATGCGGATCGCGCGCGAGTGGGAGTCGCGTGGATTTTCGATGGCGCTGCTCGTCAACGATGGGTTGAACGGGCCCGTAGGGCGGCGCTTCGGCGCTGCCGCCGGCCTTCCGGCCGGCGCGGACACTCGGCCCTACGCAGCTTCCGCCGAGCGCGCCGCACTGAACAGAAGGATGGCCGCAAGCACGTACACAACCGCCGCCATGGCGATCGCACCGCCGAGTCCATAAAGTCCCGAGAGCCACGCGATTGCGAGCGGAGCCAGGCCGCCCCCGCCAAGCCATCCGACGGTGTTCATCATGCCGGCGGCCGAGCCGCGCGCTTCCGGGCGAATGACATCGAAAACGGAAGCGAAGATGTTCGCGTCGTAGAGACCTTTGAAGAATCCCCACACCGTGAGGGCAACGATGAGCCACGCGAGCGACTGCGTCATGCCGCAAAGCACAACAAACGGAGCGCCACCGAGCACTCCCACCATCTGGACCAGCATCCGTCCGCCGCGCCGTTTCGCGCGCCAGTGGTCGGCCATCCAGCCGCCGCACACGGCTCCTGCCATGCTGGCCAACTGCACGTAAATCGTCGCGGTGAGGCCGGACATCGCCAGCGTCAGGTGGAAACGATCGAAGAGGAACTTCGGCATCCACGTGAGCAGAACCACGGCCACGAAATTCGCGCAGAAGAAAGCGCCGAGCAGCGCGAGGGCGCCAGGCTGACGCACGATCATCCGCAGCGTTTCGAGTGCGGAGAGCTTTACTTCGGTTTCAGCGTTCTCTGCCTGGCCCCGCACCGGCTCGCGCAGCCAGCGTGCGAGCGCCAGCCCCAGCACGATGCCCAGGCCGCCGAACACGATGAATGACCAGCGCCAGCCGTATCGCTGTCCGATCAGTCCGGCGAAAAATCCGCCGGCGATGGTGCCGATGTAGACGCTCGTCTGGTGAATGCCGATGGCGCGCGATCGTGTCGATGGCCCGTGGTAGTCGCTGACGAGCGACATCGAGGCGGGGAAGTAAAACGCTTCGCCGATCCCTTCGAGCGCGCGCATCGTGAAGAGCCCGCGGAAGCCGTTTGCAAGCGCTGTCGACATGCAGATCGCGCTCCAGGCATAGAGGCCGCCAAGGATCGCGGTCTTGCGCCGCACGCGGTCCACAATGTTGCCGGCGAAGAGCGCGCCGAGTCCGTAGACCCACGCGAATGCGCTGCCGAGCAGGCCCAGCTCGATGTTCGATAGCCCCATCGAATTCTGCAGCAGCGGAAAAACGGAGAAGATCGCCTGGCGGTCCGCATAGTTGAAGAACGCGATGCCCCACAGCATCGCGACCACATACCAGCGGTAGCGAGGGCTCAGTTCTTTCGAATCAGCCATATTTCGCAGACCTGGGTGCCTCGCCCGGCGCCGCCCAGGCCCGCGGGTCTCGACCATTCGAGTGTGAGATCGCCGCCGCTTGTCGCTTCTTTCGGAACTTCGAATTCGAGAGGCGCCTGCGGCATCGGCTTTGCGCGGAAATCGTGGATCTGATATTTGCCGTTCGCCATCAGCCTGAGCTGCACACGCGGAGTGTCGCCGCCATAGACGACGCGAATGACGTACTGCGCGTTGCGGTCGAGATTCGGATAGTGCAGTTTGAGCGGCGTCTCGCCGAGCGCTTCCGCCGTGGTGTACCAGGAGACGCGCGCGCCGTTGCGGGGTTCCACGTCGCCGAAGCCCGTGAATGCGGATTGCAGAAAATCGGGATCGCGATCGTAGCTTTCGCCGCGCACCAGATGCGGCTCGCGTGTGGTGTCGCCGAGATCGTCATAGAAGCCGCCGGGGCCGGGATCGGTCCAGTTGACGATGCGGGAGATCATCGCGGCCTGCTCGTTGTGCGGCGCTTTGTCGATCTTTGCGAATTCGTTTTCGAGCCAGACGCGGTCGTTCAGTGCGAAGTCGATGGAATCGAGATTCGCGCCGCGGCCCAGCGCGATCGCCTGATACTTCTGGACGCTGAGCTGCATGTGGATGCTCTGGAAGAGCGCTTCCGCCAGCTCGAAGACGCGTGCGCGCAACGCCCGCGCTTCGGGCGTGAGTTCGTCGGCATCGAGGATCTTTCGGGCCGCCGCCGTACCGCCGGTCTTGAGTGCGGCGAGCGCCTGCTTCTCCTGATCGGTTTCGATCAGCAGCCGCTTTCGCTCATACGCATCGTAATAGGCACGATAGAGCCCCTCCTGGAACCGCCAGTTTTCCTTCTGTTGTGGGCTGGCGCGTTTCTCCATCGACTGGAACAGCGCGAGCGTCTGATCGACGCCGGTGTTCGCCGCGAGCGGGCCCTTCCAGTCGCGTTCGAGCGACAGGATTCCTTTCGCGAAGTCATCCGCCATATCGGCGCCGATGAAGTACTGCGCGTAATCGTGCGCGATGTCCTCGATCTTCGCGTCCGGATTCCAGCCGAGACTGCTCCAGAGGATCTTGTTGAAGTCGTCGTTGCAGCCTTCGGAATAAGTGACGAATCCATCGGAGAACTGAATGTATCGGTGGAAGATCGCGGCTTCCGCGACGGGCCGCGGATTGATAATTTCGCGCGCTTCGGTGGTGGAGTAGGCCGGGTCCCAATCCTCCACCGGGAATTCCGACTGGCGGCTGTGCGTGATATCGGGATAGAAGCGGACCTTGTATTTCTTCGGCACACGCGCGCGCGCCTGCTCGATGCTGCCTCGCACCTGGGGGCCGAAAACGACGCCGGTGAGCCAGTCGGGCTGCTTGTCGAGAATGCCGTAGAACTCGTCGAGCCAGGCCTGATCGAAGCTCTGCGGTGAAACCCACATCTGGGCTTTCGGATGGTACTGGCGCAGCACCGCCGTCTCTTTCGCCAGCAGCGCGAGCAGGTACTTCGGCTCGGTATGGCCTGGGTCGCCGCCGGGAACGAACACGGCGTCAACGCGCGGCAGCTTGCGGAACACATCGCCCCATTCCTTCAGGGCGAACTCGACGGTGGCAGGGTCGGAGTAGTCCCTGTCCATCGCGGGATACCAGATGGAGATGTCCATTCCGTATTCGTTCGCGATGCGGGACTGCTCGGCCATCATTTCGATCTGCGGGAGCGCGAAGTGGGGGCTGTCAGGTGCGTCATCGGAGCGCGGCGGAATCAGCTCGATCGTGTTGGTGCCGAAGGTGGCGAGGTCGCGGATGTACTGTTCCCACTGGGGCACGTCCCAGCCGTCATAGCTGTTGGTCTTTGGGCGGTAGCCGAGCTGGTGGCCGCGGATAGCGATTTTGGGTTCGTTTTGTAAATTCAGTCCTCCGGAGAGTTCGAGCTGCTGGCGTCCCATGTGGAACTGGCGGAGGAGATAGCCGGTTCCGAAGATGACGCCGCGGCCGTCCGTGCCCCGAACGGTAACGACCGGACGGGAGCCCTCGGCGGTCGAGGTGAGCGAAAAACCCTCCGGTCCCGCGCCAGCGCCGGTGCGAATCAGGATCGCCGGGCCGATCAAAGGCATTGTGGCGGAAGACTTTAGCCGAAATTGGGTTCGTTTTACGATTTCCTCGGAGAGCATCTTCGCCGCGGTCCTCTCCTGCAGGCTGGCGCCGGCCGGGACCACGATCGTCGCGCCGCGGAAGTCGAGAGCGGAGGCCGCCGAGGTGAGAAGCAGGGCGAAAAGTATCGTTTTCGTCACCTGCAAATTATATGTCCTTCATATACTGCTTAAGGAGCCATGGCAAATCCGATTCCCACGCGCCGGCGGTTTTTTCTGGACATCGCGCGGTTTTCCGGCAGCGCAGCGCTGACGGCGGCGCTGCTGTCGTCGGTTGAGAAGGCGGCGGCGATCGACGCCGATCCAGGCTCGACCTGGCTGGACGCTGAGCACGTCGTCATCCTGATGCAGGAGAACCGCTCGTTCGATCATGCGTTCGGGATGCTGCGAGGCGTGCGCGGCTACAACGATCCGAGGGCGATCACGCAGCCGAACGGGCATCCCGTCTGGCTGCAGTCGAACGCGGCGGGAGATACGTACGCACCCTTCCATCTCGATATTCAGAAGACGAACGCCACGTGGCTGGGGTCGCTGCCGCACTCGTGGTCGAACCAGACCGATGCGCGCAACCACGGCGACAACAACGGGTGGCTGGACGCGAAGCCTTCGAGCCGTCCGGAATGCGCGGGGATGCCGTTCACGATGGGGCATTACGACCGCGGCGATCTGCCTTTTTATTACGCGCTGGCGGATGCGTTCACGATCTGCGATCAGAATTTTTGTTCGTCGCTGACCGGAACCACGCCGAATCGCCTTTATCTCTGGACCGGCACGATCCGCACCGAGCAGAGCGCAGCGGGACAGGCGATGGTGCGGAATTCGGATGTCGATTACGGTGCTGAAGCGAAGTGGACGACGTTCCCCGAGCGCCTCGAAGACGCCGGGATTTCGTGGCGGATCTACCAGAATGAGGTCAGCCTGACGAGCGGGCTTGTGGGCGAGGAAGATTCGTGGCTGGCGAACTTCACGGACAATCCGATCGAGTGGTTCGAGCAGTATCGCGTGCGGTTTTCGAAGACGCATCGAGCCTGGGCGAAGAAGGCGGTGACCACTCTGCCGGCGGAGATCGAGGAACTGAACCGGAAGATTGCCGCCGCGAAGGGCGAGGAGGCGGCGAAGTTGACGCGCGACCGGCGGTCAAAAGAGAGGCTGCTCGCGAGCGCCCGCGAGACGAATGAGAAGTACACCGACGAAGCCTGGGCGAAGCTTTCGCTGCGCGACCGCAGCCTGCATGAGCGCGCATTTGCATCGAACGCCGGTGATGCTTCGTATCGCGAACTCACCACCCTGCGATATCGCGATGGCAATACCGAACGCGAGTTGAAAGTGCCGAAGGGCGATGTGCTCCATCAGTTTCGCGAGGACGTGAAGAACGGCAAGCTGCCGACGGTTTCCTGGATCGTACCGCCGGAGAATTTTTCGGATCATCCTGGCGCGCCGTGGTATGGCGCCTGGATGGTGTCGGAAGTGATGAATATCCTGACGCACGATCCGGAGGTCTGGAAGAAAACCATCTTCGTTCTGACGTATGACGAGAACGACGGGTATTTCGACCACGTGGTACCGTTCGGCGCGCCGGATCCTTCACGGCCGGAGACCGGCAAAGTGGGCGAGGGGATTGACGCGGCGCTCGAATACTGGCCGCTCGATCGCGATAAAGAGCATTCCTCGCCGAAGGATTCGCGCGGCGCTTCGATCGGGCTGGGGTTCCGTGTGCCGATGGTGATTGCGTCGCCGTGGAGCCGCGGCGGGTATGTGTGTTCGCAGGTTTTCGATCATACGTCAGTGGTACAGCTTCTGGAAAATCTGCTGAGCCACAAGACCGGGAAGACGATTCGCGAGACGAACATCAGCGCGTGGCGGCGGGCGGTGTGCGGGGATCTTTCATCGACGTTTCAGCCGGCACTGGCAGCAAATCAGGCAGCCACACAAGCGGCGAAGCTGTCGTTTCCGGCGCGCGATGAAGTGATCGAAGGGATTCACAAAGCGAAGTTCCGGGAACTGCCTTCGGGATACCGGAAGCTTTCCGCGGCGGACATCGCGCAATATCGCGGCTTCCTGCCGAAGCAGGAGCCGGGCACGCGGCCGTCGCTGCCTCTGCCTTATGATCTCTACGCTTCGGGCAGGTTGAGCGCGGATGGCAAGTCGCTCGAAATCTCAATGGAAGTGCGGAAAGGGGCGGGGTCGGCATTTCATGTGTACGCCCCTGGAAAATCGGGGTCGCGTTCCTATGCGATGAAGGCGGGGCAGAGAGTGACGGATGCGATTCCGGTTGAAGGCGGCACATATCGGCTTTGCATCTGTGGACCCAACGGATTTTTGCGCGAACTCGTGGGCGGCGCGGACGATCCGCTTCTTGACGTGGACTGCGTGTACCGGTCAACTGGCGATCTCGACGTCGTGCTGACAAATCGCGATTCGAAGCAGGGCCGCGATCTGCAGATCGTCGATCATTCGTACGGAACGGGGACGCGCCACGTGTCGCTGAAGGCCGGCGAGGCCCGCACCATCACGCTGCGTCTGGCGAAGAGTTTCGCCTGGTATGACTTCTCCGTGATGGCAGGCCGGTTCGAGCGGCGCTGTGCGGGGCGCGTGGAAACCGGCAAGGCGGGCCACAGCGATCCGGCGATGAGCAGCCATGCCTGAGAACGCACGCGCGGCTGTTCAGGGCGCGAAGCGAATCGCCGTGCTGACCGGCGCCGGCGTCTCGGCCGAGAGCGGCATCCCGACATTACGTTCGAACGGCGGATTCTGGCTGACGAAACTGTTTCAGGAACTGGCGACGCCCGAAGGTTTCGCGCGCGATCCGAAGCTGGTCTGGGAGTGGTACGAAGAACGGCGGCGGGGCATTGCGGCGACCCGTCCGAATGCCGGCCATGAAGCGCTGGTGCGGATGGAGCAGCGCACACCGGAATTCACGCTGATCACGCAGAATGTTGACGGCCTGCATGAGGCCGCGGGTTCGAAGAACGTGATCCGGCTGCATGGCGATATCTGGACGCTGCGCTGCATGAAATGCGGGCGTGAGCATGTTTCGCGCGAAGAGCTGAACGATCTGCCGCCGTATTGCGAATGCGGCGGGATGATGCGCCCGGGCGTTGTGTGGTTTGGCGAAGATTTGCCGGAGGGCGCGATGGAGCATTCCGCGGACGCCGTGCGGCGAGCGGAAGTGTTGATCATCGCGGGCACTTCGGCGCAGGTGTATCCGGCGGCGGGGCTGATTCCGCTTGCAATTCGGAGCGGCGCGACCGTGATCGAGATCAACCCGGAAGAGACAGATTTCTCGGGTGAGGTCACGATCACGCTGCGCGGCAAGTCCGCCGAAATTCTGCCGCAACTGGTCTGAACGTGTATCGAGGCCGCTTCGCTCCATCACCCACCGGGCCGCTGCATTTTGGATCGCTTGTGGCAGCACTCGCGAGTTATCTGGATGCGCGCGCGGCCGGCGGGGCGTGGCTGGTGCGGATGGAAGATCTCGACACGCCGCGCAATGTTCCGGGAGCGGATGAAGACATCCTGCGGACGCTCGAACGTTTCGGTTTTACGTGGGATGAGCCGGTGGTCCGGCAGAGTCAACGGATAGCGTTGTATCAGGGAGCGCTCGACCGGCTGCGAGCGGCTGGGCTGGCGTATCCCTGCAGTTGTTCGCGGCGGGAGACGGGCGGTGGTCCGTATCCGGGGACGTGCCGCAACGGTCCGCGCGATCCGGGGCGGCCGCTTTCGTGGCGTGTACGCAGCGAAGATGAGGGCGGCGATTTCATCGTGCTGCGCTCGGACGGCATCTTCGCGTATCAGCTTGCGGTGGTGGTGGATGACGGCGCGCAGGGAATTACGGATGTGGTGCGCGGGGCTGATCTGCTCGATTCCACGCCGCGCCAGCTATACCTTCAGACGCTGCTCGGGCTGCCGCATCCGCGATATCTGCATGTGCCGGTGGCGTTGAATGAGGCGGGGGAGAAGCTGAGCAAGCAGAATTACGCGCCTCCGCTGGACGCCGCGAATCCTGCGCGTGAGTTGCGCGAGGCATTGCGATTTTTGCGCCAGCGCGATGTGGATGGCGCTGCGCCAGAGCAGATCATTCGGGAAGCAATCCGGAACTGGAAGCCCAAAGATTTCGGGCCGCTTGTGCCGCGCTGAAGCACGACAGGGCCGAAGCCTCACCCCACGATCAAGTGGAACCCGGATGCGCGGCGCGGATGATGCGATCGCGCACGCCGGCCCATTCGGGCGTATCGGGCGGAAGATCGATCGCGACCCAGTCGTAGCCTTCCTGATCGAGCTCGTGCAGCCGGCGATACAGTGTTTCCGCAGCCGCTGCGGGATCGGGCGGCAAAGCCAGTTCCACGCCATGGCCGGTTGACGGCCGCTCGCCCAGGATCACGCGTGTCCGTGGGCTGTAGTGTTTCGGATGCTGGCCGGGCGATTCGGCCCCCGCGCCGGTTTCCACAGGGCCGATCACTTCTTCGATCTGCGTTTGCGAGATCATGCCGGGGCGCAGGATGCGCGGTTTCGGACCCGCAAGCGAGATAACGGTGCTTTCAATGCCCACGGTACAGGGCCCGCCATCGAGAACGAAATCGACGCGATCACCGAGGCTGTCGCGCACGTGCTGCGCGGTAGTCGGCGAGAGTTCGGTGAATCGGTTAGCGCTTGGCGCGGCGATGGGGATTCCTGCGGCTTTGATCACCGCGAGAGCAACGGGATGCGATGGCATTCGCAGGCCGACGCTCGGCAACCCGGCGGTGACGGCATCGGGAACGCGGCTGTCTTTCGGCACGATGATGGTGAGCGGCCCTGGCCAGAATCGCCCGGCCAGCGCCTCCGCTTCCCGGGGCCATTCCTTCGCGAGGCCGCGCGACATCGCGATATCCGAAACATGCACGATGAGCGGGCTCGAAAGCGGCCGCCCCTTCGCTTCGAAGATGCGGCGAACGGCGGATTCGTCAAGCGCGTTGGCGCCGAGTCCGTAAACCGTTTCGGTCGGGATCGCCACCAGCCTGCCGGCGCGAAGCAGTTCGGCCGCGCGAGCGACGGGGTCCACTAATCCTCCGTATCGTCGGCGCCAGTGCCCGCGGTTCGGCCAGTCTTGCGCCAGACGAGATACGCGTGCTGGAGTTCTTCGAGATCGCCATCGAGCACGCGGTCCACATCGCCGATCGCGAGCTTGGTGCGATGGTCCTTGATCATGCGATACGGCGCGAGCACATAGCTGCGGATCTGGCTGCCGAAGTTGATTTCGAGCTTCGAAGCTTCCGTCTTGCGCGTTTCTTCGCGTTTCTTTTCGAGCTCATGCTCGTAGAGGCGCGCGCGCAGCTGCTTCATGGCGCTGTCGCGATTCTTGTGCTGCGAACGCTCGTTCTGGCACTGTACAACGATTCCGGTGGGGAAGTGCGTGATGCGCACCGCCGAATCCGTCATATTGACGTGCTGTCCGCCCGCGCCGCCGGAGCGGAAAGTATCGATGCGAAGATCTTCCGCCCGGATGTCGATCCTGATCTCGTCGTCGATCTGCGGGAAAACGAAGACCGATGCGAACGAAGTGTGGCGGCGCGCGTTGGCATCGAACGGCGAAATCCGCACCAGACGATGGACGCCGATTTCCGACTGCAGCAGGCCATACGCATTCAGGCCGTTGACTTCGAAAGTGGCGGATTTGATGCCCGCGCCTTCACCTTCCTGGCGATCCGTGATGACGGTACCGAACTTATTGCGCTCGCACCAGCGGAGATACATGCGGAGCAGCATCTCGGCCCAGTCCTGCGATTCCGTGCCGCCGGCGCCGGGGTGGATGGTGACAATCGCCGAGAGCTGCGCATTCTCGCCCGAGAGCAGCATCTGCGTCTCGAGCTTATTCAGCAGCTCGGAGTAGTTCTTCATCTCGCGGCTGAGATCGCCTGAGACGTCTTCGCCTTCGCGCGCGAGTTCGAAGAGCGTATCGAGATCGTCCGTCATGCGGGCGACCTGCGCGTCCGATTCGACGGCTTCTTCGAGGCGCTTGCGGTCCTGCATGACCTTCTGGCTGCGCTCGGGGTTGGACCAGAAATCCGGTTCGGCGATGACTTCGCCGAGTTTCTCTATTTCTTTTGACTTTTTGGCTGCGTCAAAGATAGCTCCGGACGGCAGATGCCTGTTCACGGAGCGGCGCGTATTCGCGGTCGAGTTCTTCCAGCGTCATAGGTGGGAAACCTCTATTTTACAGGAGGGTTCCGGGGCGGACGATCCGTGCGGCGGACGCCAACGCCGTCCCTTCGCGCCGCGCGAATTCGGACCCGCGGGGCCGCTCGGGAGCTTTCCACGATTCAATGTCCGGCCGCCCGGGATAGTTGATCCCGTATGTAACTTACTAACTCGTTCGTACCGTCATACAGGCGAATGACGAGGCGTTTTCTTGTCGGACTGCTGACTGCCGGGGCGATGCTGGCCCCAGCCGCGGCCCCACCGTCGTTCGATGCGGCGTCCGTGCGGCCGAATTGGACCAGAGACCCCAGCTACACCACGATGAACAACGGCTTTCTGATTGTTCATAATGTTGCGCTGCGGGCCTGCATTGCGGCGGCGTATGGCGTGCAGCGCGCGGATGTGATCGGTCCGGAGTGGATGGACAAAGCGCGCTTCGATATCAAGGCGAGAGCATTTGGGTCAAATCGCTCATCGCCGGCGCTGAAGATGTATCAGGCGCTGCTCGAGGAACGGTTCCACCTTCGTGTTCATTCGGGTACGCGAAGTGCCGATGGATTCGAATTGACCGTCTTCAAAAATGAGATTCTGCTGCGCGATATCGGGCCGAAACAGGCGGACAGACCGATCTTCGCCGCCAGCCAGCGCGCCGATGCCAGTCATATTGTCGCTGCGCGTGGCATGACGATGGCGACGCTTGCAGACGAACTGAGCAGCCGATTGAATGAGCCGGTCGTCGATAAGACGGGCACATCAGACTATTTCGCGGTGAACCTCGAATTCAAATCGGCGCAACTGAACTCGGCATACGATGATCGCGGCCGGCCCACGATATCCGCGGCGCTGGAGAAGGGCGGCCTGCGCCTCGAGAGCGCCAAAGTCGACGTGCCCACCGTCATTGTGGATTCCATCGACCAGACTCCCACGGCAAACTGACTACCCGTGGCAGACGGCCCGATTTTCAATGCCCTGGCGCTTCGGAGTCCGTGAGTCATTATGATTGTTTCTGCCGGCGTTTCGTACCCGGCCCAGGACACAATTCAGCAGATGGACGTTACGCGGGGGTTCACGGGCAGGCTGGCGCGCATCCAGAAATCATTTCGAGCGAAGCGCATGCAGCGCTTCCTGCGCGCGTTCCCCACGGCAGGCGTCTCGCGGATTCTTGATGTGGGCGGCACGGCGGAAATATGGGAACTGACGCCCGGCGCGACGCGCCAGGTTTTCCTCCTGAACATGCCGAGCGCCGCCCCGGAGAAAGGCAGCGCGGCTGCGGAAGTGATTCACGGCGATGGCTGCTGCCTCCCGTTCGCCGATGGCTCGTTCGATATCGTCTTCAGCAATTCGGTGATTGAGCACGTGGGGGACAGCGAGGCGCAGGCGCGATTCGCGGAGGAAATCCGACGCACGGGAAGCGGCTATTGGGTGCAGACGCCGAACCGCTATTTTCCGATCGAGACGCACCTGCTCACGCCTTTCGTTCATCTTCTGCCGCGAAGCTGGCGCGCGTTTATCGTGCGGCGGTTTACGGTCTGGCAGTGGATACATCATCCCAGTGCGGACCGGAAGCAGTTCTACATCGAGCACTTCATTTCCGATATCCGGCTGCTTTCCGCGGCGGAGATGAAGCGTCTGTTTCCGGATGCGGTGATCCTGCGCGAGCGATTCCTGCTGTTCACGAAGTCTTTGGTGGCGTACCGGCCGGTTTCGGGAAAGAGTTCCGCCGGGCGTCAAGCAGTTCACGTATCTGAGTGAGAAGCGCAGGCGATGCGAACGGTTTCTGAATGAAGTTGACCGAGTGATCGCCTTCCATCCAGAGGCGGTCATTGTAGCCGGACATGTAGAGAACCGGAACGCCGGGATAGACGCCGGCAAAGTGCTCGGCGAGTTCGACGCCGCCGCATTCGGGCATCACGACGTCCGTCAGCAGCAGGTCAATGGGGCCAGGGAAACTGTGGATCACATCCATGGCTTCGAGTCCGTTCGAAGCTTCTGCCACGCGATAGCCGTTGCGTTCCAGAATGTGGCGCACGTAGCCGCGCACGCCGGCTTCGTCTTCGGTTAACAGAATGGTTTCGGTGCCCGAAGATGGCGGAGACGCGGTGGTTTCGGGCGCGCCGGCCTTGACCGCCTGCGCTGTCGGAAACAGAACGCGGAAGGTGGCGCCCTGGCCGGGTTCGCTGTGGACTGTGATGGAAGCCTTGCTCTGCTGCACGATGCCGTAGACCGTGGAGAGCCCAAGGCCGGTACCCTTCCCGCGCTCTTTCGTGGTGAAGAACGGTTCGAAGATTCGGGACTTGACTTCGGCTGACATGCCGACGCCGGTATCGCTGACGGCGAGCATGATGTAGTGGCCGGGATCGAGCGCGAGGCGCCCGTGGCCGGATTCTTCGTCGATGTAAATATTCGCGGTCTCGATCAGGAGCTTGCCGCCGCCGGGCATGGCGTCGCGCGCGTTGATGACGAGGTTGACGATGATCTGCTCGATCTGGCCTGGGTCAGCGCGGAAAATGCCGATTTCGGGTTCGAGCGAGAGCGAAAGCTGCACGTCCTCACCGATCAGACGGCGCAGCATTTTTTCGATGTTGGTGACGACGTCGTTGAGATGGACGTCCTTCTGTTCGGCGGCCTGGCGGCTGGCGAAGGAAAGCAATTGTCGCGTGAGCGCGGCGGCCCTTGCTGCCGCGCGCGAGATCTGTTCGACCGGCTCGACCACCGGATCATTGGGGTCGCAGCGGCCGAGGATGAGTTCCGAGTAGCCGGAAATGATGGTCAGCAGATTGTTGAAGTCATGCGCGACGCCGCCGGCGAGCTGGCCGATGCTGTCGAGCTTCTGCGATTGCAGCACCTGCTGCTCGAGCTGCTTGCGCTCGGTGACATCGCGCATGATGGCGGCGAAACAGAGCAACTGGCCGGTTTCCGGATCGTTCACCGGGAAAATGTTCATCAGCACGTTGATCGGCTGATTGGTGGCGAGGTGGCGCAGGCGCGCTTCACCGATCCAGTTGCTTTCACCCCGCAGCACGGAGGGCAGAATTTCATCGCTCAGATTGGACCAGGCGTCTTCGGGATGAAGATCAGCGAATGAAGTTCCGATGGCACGGCGCGCGTCGAGACCGACGAGGCGGCAGCCGGCGCGATTGATGTAGATGATGGTCCCGTCGAGCGCCATCATGCCGACGAAATCATCCGTCTGTTCCACGAGCGAGACGAACTTCTGGCGTTCTTCCTCAGCCAGGCGGCGTTCGCTGACGTCCCAGCAGACGCCGGTGAGGCGGACAGGCTGATTGCTTTCGTCGCGGAAGACATTGCCGCGGGCGCTCAGCGTATGCACGCTGCCGTCCGGCCAGATCACGCGGAATTCGATATCGAACGGGGCATCGAGGTTGACCGAATCGGCCGCGATCCTGCGGACGCGCTCGCGGTCGCGAGGATGGACCAGCCGGAGGAAACCTTCGTAGCCGTTGAGATCGGCGCCCGGCTGGAGACCGAACAGCGGATACATGAAGTCGTCGAGAATGATGGCGGCTTCCGCGATTTCCCATCGCCAGGTGCCTACGCCCGAGGATTTCAGCGCGAGGTTGAGGCGCTCGTGCGCCTGCTGGAGGGCGGCGTCGCGATCCTGGATCTGCGCCAGCATCTCATTGAACGCGTCGATCAGGAGCGCGATCTCGTCTTCGCTTCCGCTGGCGGGTGCGCGAACGGAGTATTTTTTGTCGCGTGAGACCACGCGCGCGACGTCGGCCAGCTGAATGAGCGGCCGCGCCGTTGCGCGCTGGAAAATGGCGGAGAACAGTAGGGCCGCCGGCAGAGAGATGAGCAGGATGATCGCGGCGATACCGGCGTAGCGCAGAAGGCGATCCGTGATCTCCGTCAGATCGGACCGCATGTGAACGGTGCCGATCAGCTTTCCCTGAAACACGATGGGCCGGACGAGTTCGAGCGAATTACTGGTGAACTTGTGGACTTCGTTCTGCCCTCCGGAAAGCGTGAGCGGCGTTTCGTGAATAGCGCCGGGCTCGCGTGAATAGGCAGCGAACGGCGCTCCCTGCGCGTCATAGATGCTGACGGAGACGATATGCGGCGCGGCGCTCAGAGCGGAGAGAGTGTTGCGGGCGGAATCGGGATCGCCGAACACGACGGCGGACGCGCAGTTCGATCCCACGATCTGGGCTTCGATCGAAAGATTCTGCACCATCGAAAGCCGCAGCGTGGCGAGCTCATAGGCCACATAAGCGGAAGACGCAAGCAGGAGAGTGGCGCCGCTGACGAGCAGGTTCATCCACGTCAGCTTCTTGCGGATGGAGTAACGGCCGAGGTTGAATTTCACGGCGTCCTCCTGACGAAGCGGGCGACTTTGAGCAGATCAGAGCTGAGGCTCAGACCCGCGCGCTGCGCGATTGCCAGATTGATCTCGAATTTAACGCGGTTGCCCTCAAGAGTAAATTCAACCATCCCGCCCTCCCTCACGAAGTCCGGGATGTCGGCGACCGTGAGAACGGGAGCCGAGCCGAGGGCGGTGAGGATGGCAGGCAACTCGGTCGATTCCGAATCGCTGATGAAGAGAATACGGCAGCCGGCGGCATCGACGCCATGGGCGATGCGCCGAACCACAAGCGGGGAACCGGCGATATTCTCATCCTTTGCCGCGATATCGAGCGATTCTCCAAAGGGGTCCTGGCCCAGGACACAGATATCGAAAGATTCATCGGGACCGGGCATCGACCGGTTACCCCATTTCTTGACGAAACGGCCGAAATCGGTGAGGTATTGGGCTTTGAGCTGGTATTCGGTGGGATGACGGCGGTCCTGCGCTCGGGCAGGCGGCGCCGTGTGCAGCCAGATGGCTAACACGAGACCGGCAACAATTCGGCGCGCGGCGGAGCGGCGCCGGGAGGGGAACGGCGCTGTCATTTTCTCCAGATAATGGTCGCGAACACGCTGCGTTTAATGCCAACCAGGCCGCTGGGGTCGCCGGTGAACTCCACGTGGTGCGGCTGGAACAGATTCTGCCCGGTGACGGCGAATTCGAGATGCGGAATTCCCAGCCATGCAAACCGTGCGTCTGCCGTTTCATAGTCCTGGACCCGCTGCGCGCCCAGCAGGCTTACATAGCGAAAGATCTGGCTGAACTCGAAATGGCCCGGCAGATCGAGAAACGACTGTCCTCCGAACTGGTGGCGCGGGCTGGAACCCTCGAGCAAGGCAGCCGTGAAGGTATCGGTGCTGCCGGGGTCGTTCCGCACGTCCATATTCAGGAATGAATACGAGCCCTGCAGGCGCCACCATTCGACGGGTTTCCAGCTGGGCGCGATCTCGAATCCTTTTGTCGTGCCCTTCAGGCCGTTGCGGTTGACGAATGGGTGAGCGGTGTACGTCGCTCCGCCGGTGGACGCTGTGTAAGGAGTGCCGGGTTCCAGACTCTGCAGGTCCGTATAGACGTTGTAGAACATCGCCAGATCCACGGAGAAGCCAGGAATAATGAGCTGGCGATAGCCGGCTTCGTAGCTCATCTCGGATTCCGAAGTGAATACGCCATCACCGTTGATGATGTTGAACGCCAGTGGCGAGGTGGAGCGGAGCGAAGTGGATTGCAGGGTGTCTTCGTTATCGGACGGCGTGCGGACCGCATGCGTGACGGCCGCCCAGTAGGATTGGTGCGTGGTGGGAGTCCACAGTAATCGGATGCTGGGCTCGGTATTGAATCCGGAGAAAGAGCTGTGGAAGAACTTGGCGCCGAGCGTGAGCGAAAGCCGGTCCGGAACGATGGCGAATTCATCCTGCGCGAAAGCGCTGTAAAGCTGATCGGTACGGCGATTCGGATCGAAGAAGTATGTGGGCACGATCTCCGGCAGGTAAGCGGGGCTCACGCGCGCACCGAATCCCCAGATCACGTCGTTCCGTTTGCCGAGCGAAATATGCTGGACCGCATCGAGATCCCAGGTGTCCCGGTGCTCGCCCTGTATGGATTGCACGCGGTTCACGCGGTCGTAATACATCTGGATCTGGAAGTCAGACCCGCCGCTGAGGGTGTGTTTCCAGCGGGCGAGGATGTTGCCGCCGGAAAGATCGGCGTTCTGGTCGAGGATCATCGAGTACGGCGCTGTGAGTGATGTGACGCGGCTGTTCTCGCCTGCGTCGCCATCGTAGAGATCGCCCTGCACGGTGACGGCGTCGTGGCCGGTGACGTCCCAATCAGCGCGGAATCCGGTCTGGATACGCCGCTGGTCATCGAACCCATTGCCGCCGAAGTCGTATTCCGGGCCAAGTGTTTCGGCTTTCGTGTAAATGCGGTAGTTGAAGTTTCGGTCGTTGCCGCCGCCGTAGCGCATGCCGAGATAGCCCTGATTCACATTGCCGCCGCCGGCCGAAATCAGCGCGCCGTGGGTATCGCGGGAGTTCTTCGTGATGATATTGATGACGCCATTGACGGCATCCGGACCCCAGATGGTGCCGCCCGGACCGCGGATGACTTCGATGCGG
>CAZPZE010000778.1:0-7501 GCA_964590625.1 uncultured Solibacteraceae bacterium | reverse complement strand
TCGCGCGGCAGGATGTAGCCTTCCTTGTGGCCCAGCGGGCGATAGAAGGCGCAGAAGCTGCAGTATTCCGTGCAGAAGTTCGTGTAGTTGATGTTGCGGTCGATGATGTAGGAAACAATGCCTTCCGGATGCAGCTTCCGGCGGACGGCGTCCGCTTCCATGCCGATGCCGATCAGGTCATCGGACTGGAACATATCGATGGCTTCCGCGCGCGAAATCATAGGGAAACTACTATTCTAGCGGGATGCCGGCCACCAGTTGCTTCAGGTTGCGGCCGCAGATTTTGCTGCCTTCGAGCTTATTGCCGCCGGGTCCCGGCCAGTGGGTTTCGAGGTTGATGAAGCCGTTGTAGCCGTCTTCTTTCAGGGCGGCGATCTGGCCGACCCAATCGACATCCTGCTTCCCGAGCGGTCCCCAGATGGGCTTCAGGCCGTCGATTTTGCAGTCCTTCGCGTGGACGTGCGCGATGCGGCGCGAATCAAGCAGGTCATAGCCGCGCGGGAAAGGTTCTTCGCCCGCCAGATAGGCGTTGGCGGGGTCCCAGACGACTTTGAGATTATCGTGATCAATGGCGGCCAGCACGCGCGCGGTTTCCTGCGCGGTGGCGATATTACAGGCGCCCTCATTTTCGAGGCCGATGATGAGATCGTACTCGGCGGCGCGGTCGGCAAGTTCCTGCAGAGCATCCACCACGCGTTCGAAGACAGCGGGCGGATCGATCACGCGCCAGTAAGAAAACACGCGGACGATCTTCGCGCCCGAGCGTTTCGCGATTTCGAACGCGCGCTGCGCGAGCTGCGGCTGGTCGGCGAAAGTGTGCTTCGACGCGAAGATATCCTGCTGAAAGCGTTCGTCGACGGGCGGGGCATCCGGCAGCGTGCATTTGAGGATAGGCGACGCGATAGAAACGACCTGCAGACCGGCATTGCGGACCACTTCGAGCGCGGCATCGAGCTCGGCTTCGGAAAGATCCATGATGTTTTTGCCGTTGATGACGCGCAGCTCGGCGCCTTTCATACCAAGGGACTGCATGGCATCGGCGGCCACCTGGATATCGGGTGAAAACTCGTCGGTGATGGCGCCAATCTCGATTGACATAGCTTACAGTCTCATCCTCTCCAGCTTGCGGTAGAGCGTCTTGCGTTCGATACCCAGCACCTGCGCCGCGCGGCTTTTGTTGCCGCCGGTAGCGGCGAGCACGCGACGAATCTGGTCGGCTTCAGTTTCAGCCAGCGTTTCGCCGCTGCCCTCCTTCGGATCCATGGCTGCGATGGCGTCCTGTACAGACTCGGCGTCGATACGGTCGTTCGGCGCGAGGATGCTCAGGCGTTCGATCAGATGCTGTAACTGCCGAACGTTGCCAGGCCAGGTGAAGTTGTTGAGCTCACGCAGCCCGGAATCCGTCATTTTGACATGCCGCCCGTACCGGGTGTTGTACTTGTTGAGGAAGAAGTGCGCGAGCAGCGGGATATCCGAGCGGCGCTCCCGCAGCGGCGGCATCGTGAGGGTGACGACGTTGAGGCGATGCCACAGGTCTTCGCGGAACCGGCCTTCATCCACCATCTTCTGCAGATCGCGGTTAGTGGCGACGACGACGCGTACATCCACGGTCTTCGATCGCGAAGCGCCGACGGGACGAATCTCCCTTTCCTGCAGAAAACGCAGCAGCTTGACCTGGAATGCGGGATCGATATCGCCGATTTCGTCGAGAAAAACCGTGCCGCGGTGGGCAGCTTCGAAGACGCCGATGCGATCGCGGTCAGCGCCGGTAAAAGCGCCGCGCATCGCGCCGAACAGTTCGCTTTCGAGCAGCGTGGGGGAGATGGCGCCGCAATCCACGGCGACGAAGGGGAATTGCGACCGCTGGCTGTTGCGATGGATGAGGCGCGCCACCAGCTCTTTGCCGGTGCCGCTTTCGCCCAGAATGATGACGGTCGCGTCGGTGGGCGCCACGTGCGCCACGGTCTTGTAGATTTCGACCATGCGCGACGAGCTGCCGATCATCTCGCTTTCGGGAAGATCCTCGGCCTCCACTTCGTCGCCTTCCGGCGTGCGGGCCGCGATGGCGCGCTTCACGGCTTCGAGAAGGGTATCGAGCTCGAAGGGCTTCGCCAGATATTCGAAGCAGCCGTCGCGCGTGGCCGCCATCACGGTTTCGATCGTGCCGCGCGCCGTCATCAGAATCACGGCGCAATTCGGGTCCTGCTTTTTGGCGGAATTCAGGATGTCGAGACCGGTGCGGTCGTCGATATAAATATCCGAAATGACGATGGGGCAGCCGCCGCGCGAGAGGCGCTCGATGGCGTCGCGCGTGTTGGAGTAGGCCTCGACGTCAAATCCTTCCATTTCGAGGAAGGTCACGATGGTGGTGCGAACGGACGGATCGTCTTCGACCAGAATGATTTTTTCGCGGTCGTCCGTCATAAAACCGTCTTCTTCATGCGCGTTTCAATATCAGTGTGAACCGCGAGCCCCGGCCCGGTTCGGACTCCACCTGAATGGAGCCGCCGTGCTGGACGATGATTTGTTCCACGATTGCCAGTCCGATCCCGGTTCCGGCCTCGCCGGACTGCTCGGCCCGTTTGGTTCGATAGAACTTTTCGAAAATGCGGCCAACTTCTTTTTTATCCATCCCGATTCCCTGATCTTCGACCGAGAGACGAACGGGATCTTTTCTATTATCGTCTCCGCCGTTCATTGCGACGCGAACACGCGTATCGGACGGGGAATATTTGATCGCATTTGTCAGCAAATTGTAGACGGCATACTCCATCAGCTCGGAATCGCCGAGGATGGCGGTGGATGGGAGCATCGCAATTTCGATCGCGATGTGCTTGGCGTCCGCGAGCGGCCGGGCGCGCGAGGCGCAGCGCTCCACGACATCCTCCAGGCCGAACCGCTCCTGCTTCATCTCCATCTGACCAGCAGAGAGACGCTCGACACTCAGGAAGGTTTCGATCATGCGGGCGAGTCGTTTCGATTCGGCGTTGATGAGATCCGCCATTTCGCGGCGCTTGTTTTCCGGCATGGAGCCGTAGCGGCTGATGAGCTCGCTCGAGCCCTGAATGGCGGTCAGCGGCGTGCGAAGTTCGTGAATCGCGAACTGCATGGAGCGCTGGTAGCGCTGCTTGTCGGCTTCGGCCCGGTGAAGCTGGCGGCGTACGAGACGATACTTCCATGTGGCGGCCGCGGCCGTGCCGAAGATGGCGGCGAATGTGCCCGGCATCCAGGACCAGACTTTGCCGTGCGAAAAGGCGATGCCGGGAAGAAGCTGCGACGCTACGATGACGCCGAACGCCGCCAGGCTCGAAGGCCATCCGGCCGGAAGCAGAAACGCGGCGCCGGCGGCGAAACTCAGCAGGAACGCGGCTTCGACTACCCAGAGCAGCGGGACATCCACCAGGAACGTGCGGCGGGCGATGGTTTCGTAGGCGTTGGCATGGAATTCGATGCCAGGCATCGCAATTCCGTTGGAATAGGGCGTCATCCAGCGGTCACTTACGGTCTGCGCGGTTACGCCGGTGAAGACGACTTTTCCGGCGAAGCGTGAGGCGAGCGCCGGGTTTCGATCGAGATCCGCAACCGTGACGCGCGGGATACCGTGCATGGCAGGCGGCGTGTAACGGATGCGCAGGGTCCGGCCGCTCAGGTCATCCGACGGGATGTGTGTGTTGCCGACCACCAGATCGTCCGGCGATTCGAGAATGGACGCGCCTTTCACGGCGGCGTACGTGGCGAGGGCGAGCGCCCAGCGGCGGTCCTGCGCGCCGGCTTTTTCGAGCGGAATATCGCGGCTCACGGCGTCGAACTTGTCGAGATCGGCATGCACTTCGCCCACCGCGACGGCATGCTTTCGAAAGCGCGGGATCGGATCTTCCCATGCGCCGTTCGCAAGGAGATCGCTGGAAAGCACGAGATTTTTGGTTTCGGCGAAGGCCTGTTCGAGGGAATCATCGGTGGGGCTCGCGTCGGGAAGAATGATATCGACCGCCACTGCGGCCGGATGGGCCGGCGCGATTTTTTTCAGACCATCGCTCAGAGCCGCGCGGATGCCGGTGAGCCCGCCGTATTTCGTCAGGGTTTCTTCATCGATGGCGAGGATGATGGATTCGGGCTGCCAGGGCGCCGGGGATTCGAGGCGAAAGAGAAAATCGTAGGCGTGCTGATCCAGCTGGCGGCCGGCGGCGGTCCAGCTCAGCGCGAGCGCGGCGGCCGCGGAACCGACCATGAGAAGAGCGAGAGAAACATACGCTTTGCGCTGCATCGGCTGGCGCTTCAATCAAAGAAAAATGGGCGAAGCAGCCGGCTTCGCCCATCGAAACTGCGTACTGCGTTCACGCCTACTTGCCGGCTGGAGGCCTGGGGGCCGTAGTCCCGGAGGTCTGGGGACGCGCCGCCGGAGGAGCGGCAGGCGGAGTGGTGGCGGCCGGAGCGGAGGCCGCGGGAGCGCCGGCCGAGGGATTCGCTTTGTCGTATTCGTCGACCACCTGCTTCGTGATGTCCATCGCGCTGCCGCAGCAGACCAGGTTATTCGGCTGGCTGCTGACGTCAAACACCAGCATGATCTGGTTCGCCTGGGCAACCTTCGTGGTGGCCTGCACGAGCTTGCCGTAGATCCCCTGGATCAGGCGCTGCTGGTCGTCGTCGTAATCCTGCTGGGTGTCCTGCGTGTCACGCTGCAGTGACGTCTGGAGCTTGTTGATCTCTGCTTCGAGGTTCGCTTTGGCCTGATCGCTCAGCGTCGCCTGGGTCTTCTTGAGCTGGTCCTGCTTGGCCTGGAGGTCGGCGCTACGCTTCTGGAAATCCTGCTCCCTGGGGCCGTATTTCTTCTGCAGCTCCGCGATCTGGGCCTGACCTTCTTTGGTCTGAGCAATCGCCTGCTGCATGTTGATCAGCGCCACCTTGGTTGCCTGCCCCCAGAGGCCCGCGCCGGAACACAGCGCCAGGGCGGGGACCAGCAAAAACTTCATTGTTCTCTTCATCTCAATTCCTCTATTGTCTCAATCTTTTACTTGCCAGGGGTGGTTTTTGGGGCCGGTGCCTTCGAAGGGGATGCCGGGGCTGTCTTCGGCGCAGTGGTCGCCGGCGAATGTGCAGCCGGGGCCGCAGGCGCCGCGGGCTTCGAGGCCGCGCCAGCCGGAGGCACCACGCCGCCGTTCGCCTTCTCGTAAGCCGCCACGACCGGCTCGATGATATTGATCGACTTATCTCCGTATACCAGATTATTCGGGTTGGCGCTGGTATCGATCACAAAATTGATGCCGTTCGCCGCCGCGTACTGGTTGATGATCTGCTGCAGCTTCGGCACGATGCCGCTGAGCTGCTTGTTTTCTTCATCCTGGAGATCCTGCTGGGCATCTTCCTGCTTGCGCTTCAGGTTGGTCGTGAGCGTTTCGATCTCCTGCTGCGCCGCCGTGAGCGCGGCCGGACTCAGTGTGGCGCGGTTTTTGGTGAAGGCATCCTGTTTGGCCTGGATGTCTTTGGCCATCTGATCGATCTGCGCCTTGACGGGCGTGAACTTATCACTGATCACCCTCGACGCCTTCCTGCCGTCCGTTGTGGCGAGGACAGCCTGCTGCATGTCGATGATGGCGAATTTCTGGGCCTGCGCCACTCCGGCGCCGAGCGCAAGGGCCAGCGCGGTAAGAGAAAGCAGGCGGTTACTGATTCTGAGCATTACTGATTCAATCCTGTCTAGATCATTACATTTTAACGCTAGAACGTCCGGCCGATTGTAAACCGGAACGTGTGCTTCAATTCGAAATCAGGGTAGGCGGGGGTATAGGTGTTGATGGCATTCGACACGGTAGCCCCATTTGGCATTGTAGACGGATCGAGCAGAATGGGCGCCTGCAGCCATTGTTGGACCGTGCCCGGGTTGTAGGCCCAGTAGATTCGGAACGGCGCCTGCACGATGGGCAGCACCACGGAGAGTTCCAGACCCACTGACGAGCGCGTCGCCTGCGTGCCAGGCGCAATGAGCACTTTGTCATTGAAGCCCGCCGCCGGGAACTGATTGTTCAGACTTGTGATCTGGCCTTCATTCACCTTGAGCTGGTTGGTGAACAGAATCTTGTTCATGCCGATATCGACGAACGGCGCCAGCGTGACCGGCCCCACGATCGGAATACGGTATTCGAGGTTCATGATGGCCTGCGTGTCGCCGCCGGGCGTGATGATCTGATAAACCGGAAGCGGCAACGATACCTGCGTATTCACCAGCTGTCCGTTGATCAGAGTCTTCTGCGAGCGGTAGGAGCCGTCGGGATTGAGGATCGGCACACTCGCGCTGCCAGGCAGGTAGGCAACCGGCGTGATCTGGAAGAAATCAAAGCCGCGGACATCGTTCTCACCGCCGATGAAGGTGCGCGCGAACGGCGGCACGACTTTGCCCCCATATCCGAACTCGGTGGAACCCATCACGTGAAACGCGATTACGTTCCGGTGCCACTTCGGACTCCGGTGGTAGTACTGAATGTCAACGGTCGGCTTGATCATGTTCACGTTCGCGCCGAGGACGCTGCCATCGAATTCCACCGACGCGAAGATACTCTTACCGCCCGTGGGGTTCAGATAATCGTTGCGGGAATTATAGCTGTAGGACGGGATGATCTTTGCCGTCTTGATGCCGTCCAGCGAATTCGGACCGGCGACGCCTTCGAAATTCAGGTACGTGAAGTAGTTGGTTGCGCCAATCGACTGGGTGCGGATGCTCGAATCGTCGTAGCCGATCGACAGGCCGAGGCGGGCGAAGCTCCGCTTCAGCGGATAGCTGAACGAAAGCGAGACGCCCTTGGAATCCTGCACATAGTTCAGAACATTGGCGCTGCCGAGGGCGTTATAGAAGGCCGTTACGTCCTGACCTTCCAGCAGAGATTCCTGAACACCCTGGTTGTAAGAGAAGCGGCGGAGGTAAACCTGCACACCGACCTGGAACGGACGGTCGAATAAATAGGGCTCGGTGAAGCCCGCTGAAATATCCGTCATCAGCGTGCCGACCTGGCCGCCGAGGCTGAGCGTTTCGCCCAGTCCGAGGAAGTTGTTGGTAGAGTAATTCAGACCGACGAATGAACCCGAAATGCCGGAAACGCCGCCGTTGAGGCTGATCGAGTTGCGGCCGCGCTCACGGACTTTGAGCGTGATATCGACCGTGTTGTCGCCGTTGCGCTTCAGCTCGTACGACTCGTTTTCCTTCAGTGTTTCGAAATAGCCGAGCTGGTTGAGGCGGAGGATGCTGAGGTCCCAGAGCTGCGAGTTGTACGCATCGCCTTCATCGAGCAGGAGTTCGCGGCGGATGACCTTATCGCGCGTGGTGGTGTTGCCGGTGAAGTCGATGCGGCGAATGAAGAACTGTTTGCCTTCATCCACGTCCATCGTGATGTTGATCTTGTCGCTGTTGGGAACGATTTCGGTATCCGGGACGCCGGTGTAATCGATGTATCCGTACTGGCTGTAGAGCTTGGTCAGGTTCTTCATGCCATTACGCATCTTTTCGTTCGAG
>CAZPZE010000777.1:0-2356 GCA_964590625.1 uncultured Solibacteraceae bacterium | reverse complement strand
GTCTGCTACTGGACTTATCAGAAGTGGTACTCGCTGGACGACCTCTGCAAGGAAGCGGTGAGGATCGGTCTCAAGGGCATCGATCTGGTGAACCCGGATCAGTTCGCCACAGTCAAGAAGTACGGCCTCACGCCGGTGCTGGCGTGGGGATCGGGTCCCAACCAGATCAACGTTGGACTGAACCGGGCTGAGAACCATGACGCGATTGTCGCAGCGCTGCGCACCGATATCACAAATGCCGCGGCGGGCGGAGTGCCGAATGTCATTACGTTTTCCGGTCCGCGCAAGGGGCTTCCGGACAACGAGGGGCTGGAGAACTGTGTGACCGCGCTGAACAGCATCAAGGGATTTGCGGAAGAGAAGGGCGTGACGGTCACTCTCGAACTGCTGAACAGCAAGGTGGACCACAAGGGCTATATGGCGGACCACACGGCGTGGGGCGTTGAAGTGATTAAACGCGTGAATTCGCCGCGGGTCCGGCTGCTGTTCGACATTTATCACATGCAGATCATGGAAGGCGATCTGATCCGGACGATCACTGCCAATCTCGATTTCATCGCCCACTTCCACACGGGCGGTAATCCCGGCCGGCATGAAATCGACGGGACGCAGGAGATCAATTACAAGGCAGTGGCGAAGGCGATTGCGGATAGGAATTTTCAGGGGTTTGTGGCGCATGAGTTCACGCCGATCGCGGACCCGCCGATCAAGAGTCTTGAAGAAGCGTATTCGATCTGTACGGTGTGAAGGGGATTGCGCGCAGAGGAGCGCGGCTCTATCCCCGAAAGGTGGCATGATGCCGGCTGGTGTGCCATCAGTTCAAATGCGGCTTCAGCTGAAGCCGCGTGTCCGCTGGTGAGCAACGAACATGCCGACGGGACGCGGGAGATCAATTGCATCCACGGATTTGTGGCCCATGAGTTCACGCCCGTCGCGGAGCCGCGCGCAGAGGAGCGCAACTCTATTCCCGAAAGGTGCCATAATGCTGGCTGGTGTTGTGCCAGCTCAAACGCGGCTGAAGTCGCGTGCCTGCTGGCGCCGAATCGTCAGCGACGAACATGCCCACATACTCTCTGCGGGTCAATGGCCGGACCGTCCACGCTGATTCCTGGGATCCCGATCAGCCGCTTCTCTACATCCTTCGCAATTCGCTCGGCTATACGGGGCCAAAGTTCGGATGCGGGCTCGGTCAATGCGGCGCGTGCAGTGTTCTGGTCGACGGGAAAGCCGCCCGATCCTGCACGATGCCGGTCAGCCAGGCAGCCGGAAAGCAGATCACGACGATTGAAGGGCTGGGCGATGCGGATACGCCCAGCAAGGTGCAGGAAGCGTTCATCGCGGAACAGGCCGCGCAGTGTGGTTACTGCACGAACGGAATGGTGATGGCGGCGACGGCGCTGCTGCAGTCCACGCCCCATCCCACCAGAGAGCAGGCGCAGGCCGCGCTGGCGGGCAATCTTTGCCGCTGCGGCACCCACACGAGAATTCTGAACGCGGTGTTGAGGGCCGCGAAAGCATGAGCCCGGCACTGACACGCCGGAGCCTCCTGATTTCGGGAGGCGCGCTCTTTGTGACCTTTCGTCTCGATCGGGCCCTGGCGCAGGGACCGGCGCCGGCAGCAACTGCCTTCGTGGATAGCTTCATCGCGATCAAGGCAGACGGATCGGTCACCATCCTCACGAGCCACGTGGACGTGGGCACCGGCCTCAACATCGCGTATTGTCAGATCGCGGCTGAAGAGCTGGGAATTCCGGTAGAGCGATTTACCGTGATCGAAGGCGATACTTTCACCACTCCGAACCACGGCGGGACAGGCGGCAGCCAGGGAATTCCACGCGGCGGATCCGATATTCGACGAGCGGCGGCAACAGCGCGTCATACGCTGATCGCGATGGCGGCCACGAGGCTGGGCCGTCCGGCATCGGAGCTCGATATTGCGAACGGGATGGTGGGCGGTATCGCAGTCGCGGACCTGATCGGCGGCAAGCGCTTCGACGTTGCGGTCGACGCCAATGCGCCGCTGCGAACAGCGGCATCGTACACGGTGGTCGGCAAGCCTGTGTTGCGTCTTGACCTGCCGAAGAAGGCGACGGGCCGGCTTATCTACGTTCAGGACTTCACGGTTCCGGACATGCTTTACGGCCGAGTGATCCGGCCGATGACGTTCGGGGCGACATTGCAGGCCTTCGATGCATCGTCGATCAAAAATATTCCCGATGTGCGTGTGGTGCGGATCGAGAACTTTCTCGGCGTGGTGGCGCGGGACGAGTGGGCCGCGGTTCGAGCAGCGCGTGAACTGAAAGTGACGTGGAGTGGAGGCAGGCGGTTGCCGGTGACATCCGATCTGGCGCAGTCG
>CAZPZE010000776.1:0-7421 GCA_964590625.1 uncultured Solibacteraceae bacterium | reverse complement strand
GAACTCTCGTATAATTCAGGCGATGCGTACCCTTCTGGTCGTCCTTCTTGCGAGCCTCTGCGCCGCCTCCTGCTCGCATCGCACTTCCCCGGCGGATTTTTCGAAGATGACTGAAGAATTCGTCTACACCACACTCTCTTTTTCCCCCGTTTTCGCCTCGGGCCAGGGATTGCACGAGTACAACAAGGTCGTGTTCGACACCGAGCTCGACAACGTCAGCAACCAGGCGATCCAGAAGCAGCGCAACTTCCTCACGGACTTCCACAAGCGCCTGGAAGCTCTGGACAAGAATTCGCTCGCACCCGAAGACCGCGCCGATTACGACATCATGGATACGCAGGTCGGGCTCTCGTTGTTCGATATCGATATCGCCCGCAGTTATCAGCACAGCCCGCAGTCTTACGTCGAATTGCTCGGAACCGCGCTCTACAATCCTTTACTCCTCGATTACGCGCCGAAGGAGAAGCGCTTCGGCGACATCATCGCCCGCATGAAGCAGGTTCCCGAGTTCATCACGACTGCCCAGCGCCAGCTTCGCGCGATGCCGGACATCTGGGTGAAAGTCGCGATCGATGAAAATAACGGCAATGTCGACCTGATCGACAAGACGCTGCGCGCCGAAGTTCCGCCGTCTCTGAAAGATCAGTACGATACCGCCGCGACTCCCGCCATGGACGCGCTGCGTGCCTTCAATACGTTCCTCAAGAGCCGCGAGGGCCGGCCTGAAAATCCGAATGATCCCGGCTCCGACTGGCGGCTGGGCACCGAGCGGTATCCGACGAAATTCCGCCTCGCGCTCGCCACGGATCGCACACCGGACCAGGTTCTCGCCGATGCCGAGGCGCGGCTGAAGGCCGTGCGCGCGGAGATGCTCAATCTTTCGCTCCCGCTCCATGCGAAGTGGTTCCCGACGCACAAGGATCATGCCGATCAGACAGGCGAGACGCGAGAGAACACCGTGATCAGCGAAGTGCTGAACCACATCGCGCAGGATCATTCGACGCCGGCCAGCTACATGGACGACGCGCGCAAGGACCTCGACGAGGCCCGCAACTTCACGCGCGAGAAGAATCTGCTCACGCTGCCGGCCGGCAGCAACCTGCAGGTCATTCCGACGCCGGAATTCGAGCGCGGCATCTACGCCGTGGGCGGTTTCAGTCCGGCGCCGGTTTTTCAGCCGCAGCTCGGCGCGTACTTCTGGATCACGCCGAGTCCCGCCGACTGGCCGAAGGAGCGCATCGAATCGAAGCTGCGCGAATACAATTTCTACAACCTGCAGCTTCTGACCATCCACGAAGCGATGCCGGGCCACTACGTGCAGGGTGAATTCGCCAATCAGGTGCAGCCGAAGATTAGGGGAGTGCTGCGCGCGCTCTTCAGCAACGGCCCGTATGTGGAAGGCTGGGCGCAATACATCACGCAGGTGATGCTCGACGAAGGCTACATGAACAGCGCGCCGGAACTGCGGCTCACGCTGCTCAAGCAGGAGCTTCGCGTGGATGCCAACGCCATCATGGATATCCGCCTGCAGACCAATCGCATGACGGATGACGAGGCGATGAACCTGATGGAGAAACAGACTTTCCAGGAGCACGAAGAAGCGGTTGCCAAACTGCAGCGCGCGAAGCTTTCTTCGACGCAGCTGCCCACCTACTTCACCGGCTGGCGTGACTGGCTGCGCGTTCGTGAGCTGGTGAAGAACACGAAAGGTGCGTCCTTCTCCCTGAAAGATTTCCACGATGCCGCCCTGAAGGAAGGCGGCGTGCCGCTGCCTGTGCTGGCGCGGCTGCTCACCGGCAAGGATCTCCAGTGACGCACGTGTGGGGCCGGGCTTCGGCGGCTTTTGCTCAAGATCGCCAGGCTTCTGCCTGGCGCGGGGCCTGCGGATTTGTCCAGGTTCCGGGTCGGCCGGAAGGCCGACGGCCGGGCCGAAGCCAGGCCCTACGTGGGTTGAGTCGCCGGACTTCTGCCCGGCGCTGATCGTGGCGTTCTGCTGATCCAGGCTTTCCCATGAAGCGGTGGCTCAATCGCAACATCTGGGGGATGACCGTCACCAGCTTCCTCTCGGACGCTTCGCACGAAATGGTGATGGCGGTGCTGCCCGGCTTTCTGCCCGTCATTCACGTCGCCGCAGCCGCACTGGGATGGATCGAAGGCACGTCCGACGCGGTCTCGAGCTTTCTGAAACTCTTCGCCGGCTGGTATTCCGATAAGATCGGCCATCGCAAGCGAATGATCGTCACGGGCCAATTCTTCACCGGTACCGGACTTTCACTCTTCGCGTTCGCGAACGGCTGGGGCATGATCCTGGCGGGCCGCATGGTGAGCTGGTTCGGACGCGGCCTCCGCGGCACTCTTCGCGACGCCATGCTCACGGAATCCGTCGCGCCCGAGTTTCTGGGGCGCGCCATCGGCTTTCACCGCACGGGCGATACACTCGGCGCAATCGTCGGCCCGCTCCTTGGGCTCGCGCTGCTTTCTCGCCTGCAGATCAACGCCGCGCCGGACGCGCCGTTCCGAACGATCTTCCTGCTTTCGCTGATCCCCGGGATCGCCGCGCCGCTCGCGTTTCTGCTCATGGTGAAGGAGACCCGCCGGGAGCCGCGGCCATGGCTGAATTTCCTTCATTCGATTGGCCGGTTGCCGCCTGCTTTCCGCCGGATGCTCGTCGCGGTGGGCCTGTTTGGCAGCGGCGATTTCTCGCCCGCGCTCCTGATCCTCGCCGCCGCGACGCTGCTGCGTCCACGATACGGCGCAGTGCGCGCGGCGGAGATTGCCGCGCTGCTCTACGCCGTCCGCAACACGGTGTACGCGGCTGCATCGTATCCCGTCGGATGGCTCGCGGACCGCCAGCGCAAAGCGCCGCTGCTCGCCGGCGGATATCTCTGCGGTGCGGTCACCGCCGGCCTCGCCGCCTGGATGTTTAAATCAGGATCAGCGAACCTTCCAGCTCTCGCCGCGACGTTCACCATCGCCGGCATTTTCGCCGCCGCGCAGGACACGCTCGAAAGAGCGCTTCCGCCCGACATCACCGATTCCGAAATCCGCGGCACCGTTTACGGATCGCTGGGCGCGGTGAACGGCCTCGGCGATTTCGTGTCGAGCGCGCTGGTCGGAACGCTGTGGACAGCAGTCTCGCCGTCAATCGCCTTCACCACGGCGGGCGGACTGATGCTCGCGGGCTCGCTTTGCGTCTTCTTATTAATTCGATAAGATCGTTGGCGCCATGCGTCGCTCTCTTTTTCTGCTCCTGTTCGCCTGCGGGCTTGCGTTCCCGCAGACCGATTACCAGAACCAGCGCTATTCCGCGCTCACCGGCATTACGCCCGCCAACATCTCGAAGCTCGGCGGCGCGTGGACCTTCCACGTGGCCGATGGCGCCGCCAACGCCAACCTCGAAGCCACTCCGGTGGTCGTGGATGGCGTGATGTACCTGCCGGGCCACGCGGGCACGATCCTCGCGCTCGATGCCGCAACCGGTGAGTTGAAGTGGAAATACACGCCGGAGCCCGGCGGTCCGCGCGGCGGCACCAATCGCGGCGTGGCGGTGGGCGAAGGCAAGGTTTTCTCCACCGGCGGCGGCAACACCCTCATCGCGCTCGATCAGAATACCGGCAAGCTTCTGTGGACCACCAAAGTCGGCGACCGGGGGACCACCGTTGCGCCCGCCCTCTACTATGATGGCCGCGTCTACATGGGAACTTCCGGCGGCGAAGGCGGCATTCGCGGCTTTTTCGGCGCATTCGACGCGAAAGACGGCAAGCAGATCTGGGGCTTCTGGACCATCCCCGGCCCCGGCGAAAAGGGCCACGAAACCTGGGAGGGCGATTCCTGGGAACGCGGCGGCGGGCCGGTCTGGACAAGATCCGCCATCGATCCCGCGCTCGGCATGATCTATGTGCCGATCGGCAACGCCTGGCCGGACACTGACGGCTCGAAACGCGGCGGCGACAATCTCTACACGGCATCGGTCGTCGCGCTCGATCTGAAGGATGGCACCCTGCGCTGGTATTACCAGGAAGTCCACCACGACGTCTGGGATTACGACAACGCCGCTTCGCCGGTGCTGGCCGACATCGTTTATCAGGGCCGCCCGCGCAGGATTCTGATCCACGCGGGCAAAACCGGATTCACTTACATCCTGGATCGCACGAACGGGAAGCCGCTCGTCGGCATCGTCGAAAAGCCCGTCCCGCAGGAAGAGCGCATGAAGACGGCGAAGACGCAGCCGTATCCCGTCGGCGATTCCTTCGTCCCCACCTGCCCCGAGCCGGACAGCGTTCCTCCCGGCATGAAGGAAGCCTGTGTCTTCGGGGCTTACTGGGATGCGCCGGTCGTCATCGCCCCCGGCACGCTCGGCGGCATCTCCTGGGCGCCGATGTCTTTCAGCCCGCGCACCGGCCTGGTCTACGTGCCCGGCGCGATCACCAACGCTCTGTTCACGCTTGGCGGCGGATTCGTCCGGCCGACCAATGAACCGCGCTCCGGCACGCTGACCGCCATCGATCCGACCACCAACAAGATCGTCTGGCAGAAGCGCATGAAATTCCCGATCGCCGCCGGCAGCGGTCTTCTCACCACAGCGAGCGGGCTCATCTTCCACGGCGAGCCCGATGGGCGCTTCGTCGCCTACGACATTAAGAACGGGAACGAACTCTGGTCCTTCCAGACGGGCGCGGGCGCCGATGCTCCGGCGATCACCTACGACGTGAAAGGCCAGCAGTACGTCGCCATCATCTCCGGCGGCAGTTCCTTCAATCTCTCGCAGCACGGCGACACGCTCTGGGCCTTCAAAGCCGGCGGCACGATCCCGCCCGCGGCAGCGCCAGCCGAGCCACCTCTCCGCCAACCCGCCCCGGCAGCTCGCGGCGGGCGCGGTGGGCGTGGCGCCGCTGCGGCGTCCGGCGCCCGGCCTCAATAGCGCTTAAACTGGATTGCGTGGCGGCTCTCTCTTTCACTGATGCGCGCGCGGCTGTCCTGCGGGAGTTGGGCGGCGTGATGCCGCCGGCGGCGGTCGAGTCGGTCGGCCTCACCGCCTGCCCCGGGCGCGTCCTCGCCGAGGATGTTTTCGCCGACCGCGACTACCCGCCTTTCCACCGGTCCATGCGGGACGGCTTCGCGGTGCGGGCGGCCGACCTCAACTCTGACCTCAAGATTATCGGTGAAGTTCGTGCTGGGCAGACGTTTAACGGCGTCGTCGGGCCCGGCCAGGCGGTGGAAATCATGACCGGAGCGCCCATGCCCGAAGGGGCGGACGCGGTCCTCATGGTCGAGCATGCCACGCGCAATCCGGACGGCACCGTCACGGCTGCTCGCATAAACGAACCCACCTCGAACGTGGTCCCCAAAGGCGCGGAGGCCCGCGAAGGCGCCATTCTGCTTGCGCACGGGACCCGGCTGGACTATAGTTCGGTCGCCTGCCTGGCCTCCGTCGGACGAACGTCCGTCGCAGTCTTTCCCCAGCCCCGCGTCGCCATTCTGGCGACGGGCGATGAAATCGTAGAGCCCCACGAAACGCCGCGCGACGGACAGATCCGCAACTCGAACGCCTGGTCGCTTGCCGCGCAGGTGGCGCGGGCCGGCGGGGTGCCGGTGATGCTGCCGGTCGCGCGCGACACCAAAGACCACACGCGTTCCCTCATCGAACAGGGACTCGCCTCCGACCTGCTTCTGATGAGCGGCGGCGTTTCGGCAGGCCGCTACGATATCGTGGAGCCGGCGCTGACCGATCTCGGCGCGCAGTTTTATTTCGATCGCGTCCTGATCCAGCCTGGCCAGCCGGCCGTGTTCGGGCGCGCGCGCGATCGCTTCTTTTTCGGACTCCCCGGCAACCCTGTCTCGACGATGGTGACGTTCGAAGTTTTCGCGAAGCCCGCCCTCCAGATCCTCGGCGGCGCGTCCGATACTTCGCTGCCGCTGAGCCTCGCGAAACTCACGGTCCCGTTCCGCCACAAGCCGGGTCTCACGCGATTTGTTCCGGCCGTGCTGAGTGGCGGCGAAATCACACCTGTGGCCTCGAAAGGGTCAGGCGATGTCGCCGCCCTTGCGAAGGCCAATGCTTTCCTGGTGGCTGATCCGGAACGTCCGGAATACGCCGCCGGCGATTCGATTCTCGTACTACCCAAATGAGCAAACTCACGCATTTTGACGATTCGGGCCAGGCCCGCATGGTGGACGTCAGCCCCAAAGCCGAAACGAAACGAACCGCCCGCGCGCATGCGTTTGTCCGCATGAGCCCGGAGGTTCTGGCGGCGCTCCCCAGCAACCCGAAAGGCGATCCGCTGGCCGTCGCGCGCATCGCCGGCATCCAGGCAGCCAAGCGCACGGCGGATCTGATCCCGCTCTGCCACTCGCTGCCGCTCTCGCACGCTGACGTCGCGATTATGCCGGAACCCGATGGCCTGCGCGTCATCGCGTCGGCCGCCACCACCGCGCAGACCGGCGTCGAAATGGAAGCGCTCACCGCCGCGTCGGTTGCCGCGCTGACCATTTACGACATGACGAAAGCGCTCGATAAGCGCATCGAAATCCAGGACGTCTACCTTCTCGAAAAGACCGGCGGCAAGAGCGGAGATTTTCGCCGGTGATGCGGGCTCTGGTGCTCACCATCAGTGACGGCGCTTATGCCGGGACACGGGAGGATAAATCCGGCCCCGCCCTGGCCGATCGTCTGCGCGCCGCCGGCCACCACGTGATCGATATAGAAGTCCTGCCGGATGAACGCGAACGCATCGCCGGGCGCCTGCGCGAGATCGCACAGCAGGGCCTGGCTGATCTCGTACTGACCACGGGCGGAACCGGCCTCGCCCCGCGTGACGTCACACCAGAAGCGGTGCACGACGTGATCGATCGCGAGATCCCCGGATTCGGCGAGCTGATGCGCTCTTCGGGCCGTGCTTTCACGCCTTTAGCCAGTCTTTCGCGCAGCCTGGCGGGGGTGGCGAAGCGGACCCTGATCATCGCTTTACCCGGGTCGCCGAAGGGTGCGTTAGAGTCATTCAATGCTATTTTGGAGTTGGTACCGCACGTGCACGATCTGCTGAACGGACGAACCGCCCACGAACCCGGGGACGGCGCGCGCAGGAAAGAGGCGTGAACATGATGAAGCGAATTGCTTTCGGAATGATAGTAGCGGCGGCCGCTTTGGCGCAGACGCCGGCGCCCCAACCGGCAAATCCCCCCGCGGCAGCGGCGGAAAGCGCGCCCACCATCGACACCTCGCCGACGATCAAGGTCACAGTACAGAACATCGTTGCTCCGGTCCTCGTCACCGATCGCGATGGCAATATCGTCGATGGCCTTCAGCCGAGTCAGTTTCACCTTTATGACAACGGCGTGGAACAGAATATCCGGGTCGACACGGCTTACATGCCGATCTCGCTGGTAGTGGCGATCGAAAAATCCGCCCGCGTGGAAGCGGT
>CAZPZE010000775.1:0-1646 GCA_964590625.1 uncultured Solibacteraceae bacterium | reverse complement strand
GGCGGCGGCACCAACGGATCGTCCGCGGAACCCATTTACGACGGCAACCTCATCGCGAAAAAAGGCGTGGTTGTGGTCAGCATGAATTACCGGGTAAATGTGTTCGGCTGGTTGGCTCATCCGGAACTGACGAAGGAATCGGAACATCATGCATCAGGGAACTACGGGTCGCTGGATCAGCTGGCTGCTATCCGGTGGGTGCGCGCCAACATCGCGGCCTTCGGGGGCGATCCAGCCAAAGTCACCATCTGGGGGGAATCGGGCGGTAGCCGCAGCGTCAATTTTCTGGCCGCTTCGCCGCTGATGAAGGGGCTGGCGAGGGCGGCTATCGCGGAATCCCATACTGCATTCGGACGCATGACGACGTTGGCGGAAGCGGAAGCCAACGGGATGGAGTTCATGAAGGCGGCAGGCAAGTCTTCGCTCGCCGAACTGCGGGCGATGTCGTCCGCCCAGTTGATGGATGCGTTCGACAAGCATCCGGCGGGACTCAATGCGGCCATTGTGGATGGATGGTTCCTGCCGCAGGACATTTATACGATTTATTCGCAGGGGAAGCAGAACGACCTGGCGTTGCTCACGGGAGGCACCAATGACGAGGGGGGAACCATCGCGGCGATCGGCGCTCCGGGCGCGGCCCGCGGTGGTGGGCGTGGACGCGGCGCGGCGCCTGACACGCTGGCGAAATACACCGAATGGGTGAAGACATCGTTCGGCCGTCATGCCGGCGAACTGCTGAAGCTCTATCCGGCGAAAGACGATGCGGGAGCGATGGAGGCCTACCACGATGTGAACCGCGACATCAATTACGCGGGCCATCGTACGTGGGCTCGCCTGCAGACTACGACCGGCAAAGCTCCGGCGTACCTCTACCTGTTCAGTCATAATCCGCCACCTCGCGGCGGCAATGGCGATAGTTCGGGGCCCGCTCACCGGGCGACACATTTCTCCGAAGTGATCTACGTTTTCAATAATCTGCGGATGAAAGATAATCCGTGGACGGATCGGGATCGCCAGATCGCCGACACTATGGCGACATACTGGACGAACTTCGCGAAGAATATCAACCCCAACGGCGCGGGCCTGACCAACTGGGCCGTTTACAACCCGAAGGACGAGTACTGGCTGAATATCGGCGATCCGATTCGTATGGAGAGGTTCAACGCAGCCGGTCTGGATCTGATCGCGGCGGTGCAGGAAGAACTTCGGCGCGCGCACTGAAGATCGCTCCGATATCGCTCCGGCCCGCAACCCCGGACGGTTCAACTCGTCATCTTCATCGCGCTACACACAAAAGCCCGAGGCCGCCGCGACACCATTCGCCGGGCTGGGCATCGGCTTTTTCCGAGTCCAGCGATCGGACAACGGAGACTTCCTGGTAGTTCCCCTGTTTACCAGAGATAGCTTTCCTGTTAACCTGTGCCGGCCCTCTTCAGGCCTCCAATCTGACCGAGCCTCTTCAAAGAAAAGAACCGGCAGAGATTTTGAGCAATCAGATTTTAATTGCATCGTGGCGTGGCTTGAGGAAGTCATAAATGGATGTGATAGCGTACCTGGAGATGAGAACGATCATCCGTTTCGCGAAGAATGCGGTTACACCGATGGCCTGTGAAGCGGCAAACGCTGGTTGAAGCGCTCGAGTACCT
>CAZPZE010000774.1:0-9744 GCA_964590625.1 uncultured Solibacteraceae bacterium | reverse complement strand
GCGGCGACGAACATTTCGTTATAGCCGCTCTCCGTGTCGCTTCCGATCAGAATCCCATTCGATACCAGGAAAGACACGGCGTTCCCGTTGATTAATGGATCGGACAGGAAACCATAGCCGCTCGCGGAAAGCGAATACGTGGTGATCGTGCTCAGGTTGGGCGTACCGTTCACATAGTCGATACCCCCCAGGTTGGAGAGCGTATAGTTTCCGTTGTTGAACGTGATTGTTCCGAAGAGGGCAATTGCTTCGCTGATGCTTCCGTTGGCGTCAGCTACGTAGAGCACCTGCCGGAAGTAATAATCTCCGCTCAGCAATCCGTTTCCGGATGTGTCCCAACTGGGCGTCGCTGCCGGGAGAGTGGCGGCCGTTCCGGCCAGCATCAGAAGAACTGCACAGGTCTTCATCATAAGGATGTCGTGAGGAAGTGACGATTATTACTGTAGTTGCGTTTCAGGCTGCATTGGTTCAGAACGTATCAATTCGCCCCGGGGGCGGCTTCGGCCATCGTAATTAGTAAACCACCAGCGGCGACAAAGTCGCGGGTCGCCTTGTCACCCACGTCTTTCGAGATGCTGGCGGCCGCGTCGGTAATCAGCAAAACCCGCTTTCGCGACAGCAGAAGTCCCATCAGGGCGCACTTCACACAATAGTCGATGAATATGCCATAGACATAGCAGTCGGTGGCATTTAGTTTCTCGAGCAGCGCCGGAAAATTCGGGTTGGTGAAGACATCGAGATCATTTTTCTCCACGATGATCTGTTTCGCCGCAGGATCGAGCGCCGCGGGATCGATAGCCGAATCCCAGGGCACGGTGATCCGGGGCGAGAGCAGCGTCGCCGCGGGTTTCTGCTGGCCGAACGTGCCCACAACGCAGTGCGGCGGCCAGTCGCGGAACTCGCGGGCATCTTCCGGGTGCGCATCCACAGTCGAAACCAGCGGAATGCCATGGTCGCCGGCATATCGATTCAGTGTCGCGACCGCCGGGATCAGGTCTTCGGCGCCGCGTCCATAGAGTGCGCCGCCCGGTACCAGGAAGTCCAGTTGTGTGTCGATATCGAAGAATATCTTCATTTCTGCCTGCCCGCCTGCGCTGCCAGTTCTTCCAGCCTCTTCGACAATATCGTGCGCCGGCCCGGCGCGGGCCATTCCCGCACTCCGAGGGCCGCCCGCGCGCGGATTGCGGCCACGTCCGGAAGCTGTCCGGCGATATTTCCGCCGAGCATCACAGGCCGAAGGAGAGCCTCCGAACCGGAGAGGCATTCCGACACGAGGCCGAGGACATCGTGGTTTGGAAGGCGGAAAATCTGCTTCGCCCCCGGCAGCGTCTGCTTTTCCGGACTGCATTTCACGGGATAGCGCTCGCTGCTGTGCGCTCCAATCGCCACCATCTTGTAAGTCGCGCTGAGAAACGGCGCGTCGGGCGAGGTCGCCAGTTCCGTGCCCACGCCGAACGCGTCAATCGGCGCGCCCGCCTTCACCAGGGCTTCAATCTTCGGTTCATTGAGATCGCCGGTAGCCATGATCCGGGCCTCACGCAGCCCGGCCCGATCCAGAATCGTGCGCACTTCGCGTGAGAGCGCGTCGAGATCGCCGCTATCGATGCGCACGCCCCACAGCGGCTTGCCGAGCCGCGCTGCCACGTGCGCGCCTTCAATCGTGTCGTAAGTGTCGATGAGCTGGACGGTGTGGTCGCCAAGCAGGCGCTGCAACCGTTCGAAGGCTTCGCTTTCGGATTCGAACGACATCACCCACGAGTGCGCGGCCGTGCCCATGGTCGGAATGCCGTAGCGGTAGCCTGCGAGAACATTGCTCGTTCCCGCGCAGCCTCCGATATACGCGGCGCGCGCGCCGAGCACGCCGGTCTCCGGCGAATGCGCACGGCGGGTGCCGAATTCGATGATGGCGCGTCCTTCGGCGACGCGCACGATCCGCGCGGCCTTGCTCGCGACGAGCGTTTCGTAGCCGATCGCCGCCAGCAGGTAGGTCTCGGGGATCTGCGCTTCGATCAGCGGCGCCCGCACCGTCATGACGGGCTGGTTTTCGTAGAGCACCGTCCCTTCAGGAACCGCGAACACATCGCCGGTGAAGCGGAATTCGCGGAGATAGTCCCAGAAGTCGGCGGGCACGTTGGCAAAGCTCGAGTGCGCCCGCAGATAATCGATTTCTTCGCCGGAGAAGCCAAGATTGAGGAGATAATCGACCGCGCGATGCAGCCCCGCCGCGATCACGAAATCGCGATGCGGCGGCAACCTGCGCAGCGTGAGCTCGAACGTGGCCGTTTCCGTGTGTTTCCCGGCCGCGAAATAGCCCGCGGCCATGGTGAGTTCGTAGAGATCTGTGAGAAGGCCGTTGGCCGGCGCCATCTCTCTTAGTATCGATTACTTCTTTTTGCCGGATGCCGGAGCCTGCTGCGCTGGCTTGATGGCGGCAATCGTCTTCTGCAGGTCATCGACGGTTTTCGCGTCGAGCCCGTACGCGGTCGTATCGCCATCGCGAACGCCGATATAGTTGTCGCCGCTCTTGTTGATCGTGACTTTGTCGACTTTGCTCTTTTCGCCCCACGTGACGGCGAGCGTAAGCGCCGGCGTGCCCGAGATGTGATCCGGGAAACTGGTGGCCGAGAGGTCGCGCAGCTTATCGATCACGTCCTGCAGAGAAGTGGAATCGATCTGCTGTGAGCCGCTGAACCACTTATCGCCGCTCTTCTCGTAATGCTTGCCGGCGAGATCGAGCTTCGCGGGATCGGTGAAGCCGAAATCGAACAGCTTCTTGTTGCGGAAGTCCTCTGCGCTCTTGTCGATGGCGGTGCCGATATCCGGCGCCACCTTGTACACGCCGTCAACCGCGGTCGATTTCGCGTAGATATCGCCGCTCTTCGCTTTGCGAATTTCGATCGACTGCGGACCTTTGTCGTCCACGAACGTGGCCGTCCCCAGCTTCGTCGCGCCGGCGAAATCGGCCGCCGTCGGGATGGAGCTGACGTCCATCTTCGCGTCTTTGAGCTTGCTCACCAGATCGTCCACGGCGCCGCTATCGGCGCGCATCGGCTTCGGTTTGGTGATCTGCCAGTCGCCCGAAGAATTCTTGTTGAATTCGATTTCCGGCCCCTTCGCCGCGAGCGTGACGGACGTGATCTTATCGGAATTCAACGTCATCAGACGCTTGTCGCGCAGATCGTTGACGCCCTTATCGAGCGTCGACTTCGCATAGGACGCGACCGTATAAACCTTCGGATCGCTTGCCAGCTTCACATAAGTGTCGCTGCCGGAGACGGTATCCGAGCCGAACAACAGCTTATAGGTTTTGGCGTCCTTCGTCGTGATGTCGACTTCCTGTGTCGGGTTGTCCAGACCGAATTCCGCGAGACTCTGCGGATGATCTTCGATCAGCCGGTCAGAGGCGAGCGGCGAAACGGCGTTCGCCAGCGCGGCGACCGCGTCCGAATCGGCGGGCAGCGGCTGCGGCGCGGTGATCTGCCACTTATCGCCGGTCTTGCTCAGCACAACGGCATCGCTCGTGGGCTTCACCAGCCGGATGCCGGTAATCTGATCCGCCGTGAGCGAGAGAATCTTCGGCGAAGTTGCCGACGGTGAGGAAGTATCCGAAGTGGGGTGCTTGTTCGCCCACCAGGCGTAACCGCCCAGAATCGCAAGCACACCCACCGCGACAATCAGACCTTGTGGTTTCAGCATCGTTTCAAACTCGTCCCGGAAATGGAGCGGCGGTTACCGTCGCTTCCACCAAACCGAAACGCCCGAAAGAATCACGATCAGCGGAAGTCCGATAATGCTCGTGAAGAACAGCGTGCGCACGCCGGCCGTCGTAATGTGCAGCCGGCGATCCTCCGGATCCTTCGGACGAATCGAAATCAGATCGGTATCCTGCGTCAGCCAGTTCGACATGTTGAGCGCGAGGTCGCGGTTGGCGATCGGCGCGGCCATGATGAAGTTCGACATCCAGTCCGAACTGCCCACTACGACCACGCGGCCCGCTTTGTCGCCGCTGCCAACCGTAGCCGCGGCGCCGAGAACAAACGGACCTTTCGTGCCCTTGGTAATGTCATCCTGTTTGATCGGCAGCTTCGGATCGGTCAGCGAGTAGCTGTCCGCCGTTGAGGAGAACAGCGCTTCCGCCGGCGACTTCACTTCCATGCTGCGCGCGAGCGGCATCACCGACGCGTTATCCTGCATCACGCGCACAATCGCGTGCGAGGTGTAGCTTCCCACAATCGGAGAAAGCTGTCCGAACATCTGGCTGGCGGCGCTCATATCGAGCACCACGTCGCCCTTGACCGTCACGCCCCAGTCGGCGACCATCGCGACCAGGTTCGGCGTGTCGCCCAATTTGCCATCAGGCGGAGGCAGATTCAGCACGGGATAGAGCGCAACGAGAAGGCTGCCGCCGTTCTTGACATAGGTCTTGATGGCATCCACCGCCGGAGGCAGGAAATCGTGCTTCGGGCCGCCCACCACGACGATGCTGCATTCCGAAGGCACCTGCGGCTTTTCGAGCAGCGAAATCGCTTCCGTCTTATAGTTGTTGCGTTCGAGCGCGCCCTTGAGCGTGGAATAGCCGTCGCGGCCGGTGTCGTCGAGCGAATGCTCGCCCTCGCCTTTCACGAAGCATGTGGTACGTTCGCCGCTCTTGATGGCGCGGATGATCGCGCCCGTCAGCTCTTCTTCCGTCAGCGCCTTCGCGGTTTCCTTCTTGGTGCCGCTATCGACAACCACGTCGCCCATCTGCCGCGCGCCTTCCACGCGGGCGATATCCGGCTTTTTGTCCGGATCAACATAGCTGACCTTCAGGTGCGACGACAGATTCGTGTAGCGGTCCAGCATGTCGCGCGCGCGATCGTAACCGGACGACTGATCGAAGTAATAGACGTTGATGTCTTTCTTCAGATTGCCAACGACTTTCTTCGTCTGATCGGACAGCGTGTACTGCTTGTTCGATGTGACGTCGACAGTCTTGTTATGCGAATTCGCCAGCCAGTTGCCGACGATGATGACCGCAAGGATCACGACCGTATAAACAAATGCGTAGGCGCCGTACCTGGTCTGGCGGGCCTGCACCCAGGAGCTTTTCTGCGGATTTTTGTCAGCCATTACGCCCTCCACCGCAGCGACTCGAGAGACCGGGCCGTGAAGAACAGGCCCAGGAAGATCGCGGAAACATAGAAGATCACGTCTTTCGTATCGATAATTCCTTTGGAAAACGGTTCGAAGTGAACCAGAATCGAGCAATAGGCGACGGCTTTGCCGAATGCCGAGTCGCTGTAGTTACTGACCCAGGAGAGCACCCAGAGCATCAGGCAGACCGCGAACGTGACGCCGCCCGCGATGATCTGATTGCGCGTTGTCGTCGAAATGAACGTGCCGATCGCGAGCACTGTCGCACCCTGCAAGATCAGCCCCAGGAAGCCGGTCAGGATGGGACGCCAGTCCGGCGTGCCCCACGCAAACAGCATCGCGATGTTGATTGCCGAAATGCCGATGACGGCGAGATACATGCACATCGCGCCCAGCCACTTGCCGAGGATGATTTCCCAGTCACTCACGGGCGAAGTCAGAAGGAGTTCGATGGTTCCCGAACGCTTTTCTTCCGCGAAGAGCCGCATCGAAATCAGCGGAATCAGAAACAGACCGATCACACCCGCATTACCGAGCAGCGGCGCGATCACATAATCATTGATGCTCATCGGGCTGGACTGTCCGGTCATCTGTTGCTGCGTTCCTGCATTGATGAAGTAGACGGTCGCGCTGTAGAACATGAAGCCGGTGATGAGGCCGAACATGCCCATCAGAAGATAAGCGATGGGCGAACTGAAATACGCGCGGACTTCCTTGCCGCAAATCGTGAGGATATTTCTCATTGCGCTTCTCCCGTGGCGGCGACGGCCTTATCTTTTTCGGACCTCGTGAGATCGAGGAAGATTTCTTCAAGCGACTGGCCGACGGTACGCAACTCCGTCAGATCCCAGCCGGCCTGCACAATCGCGCGCGCCAGGTGCGGCCGCACAGAATACTGCTCCAGACTCTCCACGTCGAACGAAACGTAGCCATCGGGTGCGTCAGTCGCCATCACTTTCGCGACGCCACTGACGGTTTCGAGCCGCTGCCGGACGTCTGCCGCGCTCGCGCCCCAGACCTGCACCGCAACCACCTCGCCGCCGCGCCGCCGGTGATGCAGATTGGCGACGGAATCGACCGCGACAATCTCACCTTCATTGATAATGATCACCTTGCTGCACGATTGTTCCACTTCCGAAAGAATATGCGTGCTGAGGATGATGGTGTGGTCGCCCGAGAGGCTGTTGATCAGCTGCCGTGCCTCGCGCTGCTGCTCGGGATCGAGGCCGGAGGTCGGCTCATCGAGAATCAGCACCGGCGGATTGTGAATGATCGCCTGCGCGATGCCGACGCGCTGCCGGTAGCCCTTCGAAAGCTTGCCGATGATCTTGTCGCGCACGTCGCCGAGCGCGGTGCGTGCAATCACCTCGTCCACCCGCTTCGCCACGTCGGCGGAGGGAATGCCCTTCAGCTTCGCCACGAACGTGAGATAGCTGGAGACCTCCATTTCGGGATAGAGCGGGGGCGTTTCCGGCAGGTAGCCGATGTTCTTACGGACGTCGAGCGACTGCTCCTGAACATCGAAACCGGCCACGCTGGCTTTACCTGAGGTAGGCGGCAGAAAGCAGGTGAGGACGCGCATTGTCGTGGTCTTCCCGGCGCCGTTCTTGCCGAGGAAACCAACGATTTCGCCCTTGCCGACCTCGAAGGAGATATTTTTGACCGCGACGTGACTGGCGTAACGTTTGGTCAGACCTTCGACTTTAATCATAATTGTGTAGGCAGTATTGATGGACGGATGAACCGCCACAGAGTCACTAAGTTCCGACAAACCACTGTGACTCCGCGAACCATCATATACCAGGCGGGCTCCGGCGTCCGTATAAGGAGAAGGTAAAGCGGAAGTTCGGGAGAATGGGCTTGACAGTGGATGCGGCGTGGTGCAACATGTCGTTATGCGACATGTCATAGCCGGACTCATTCTCGCAGCCGCTATCGTGTCGGCGCAGGGCTCCGGCGAGTTTGACGCAGCCTCGATCCGCTGGAATCAAGACTGCTCAGGCGGGCGCGGGGTCAGCGGCGGACGCGGCGGTGTCCCCGTTCCGGGTCGGTTTTCCATCAAATGCTTCACCGTCCAGGACTACATCGAGGCGGCGTACAGCATGTTTGCGGACGGCGTCAGCCAGAGCCAGCGCCGTATGCAGATCTTCGGCGCCCCGGAATGGAGCCTGAACGAGACGTGGGACATCGAAGCCCGCGCACAGCGCGATACGCCGGTCGCCAGAATGTACGGACCCATGCTGCAGAAGCTTCTGGAAGACCGGTTCCGGCTCAAAATCCATCGCGAAACGCGGCAGCTGCCGGTTTATGTCTTGACTGTCGCGAAGAACGGGCCTCGGCTGAAGCAGACGAAAGAGGGAAGCTGCGACGTCCTCGATCTCGCACACTTACCCGCGCCAGATCAACAACCCGCGTTGCCGCGATGCGGCAATGCATCCGTGAGCGGGAATCACGGGCGCATGGTCGTAGATGGCCGCGGCCTGACCATCTCCACGCTGGTGGCTCGATCTTTTTATACGCCGATGGATCGGCCCGTCATCGATCAGACCGGCCTCGCAGGCATGTTCGATATCCACCTGGAATACGCGGGCGAGGGAGTGCCGCCCGAAGATACCTCAACACCTTCGCTTGTAACCGCCCTGCAGGATCAGCTCGGACTCAAACTAACGGCAGACCGCGGACCGGTTGAAGTGCTTGTCATCGATCGCCTGGAGAAGCCCAGTGAAAACTAAATTCATCATTCCGATTTTCGCCGCCTCCCTGTGCTTCGCCGCCCAGCCGGCCACCGAGCCCGCGTTCGAGGCTGCCTCGATCCACGCCAATCCCGAATCCGGCAAGCCCGATATCCAGCAAACGCCGGGTTCACTCACAATCCGAAATCAGCCGTACCGCGTCCTGATCGAATGGGCCTGGGATATTTCGAGCGTCCAGATCGAAGGCCCGTCCTGGATCAATGACCGCCGTTTCGACATCGTCGCGAGGGCGTCCGGCCCCGCGAACGAAGCGCAACTCCGCCTGATGCTGAGAAGACTGCTTGCAGACCGCTTCGGCCTGAAGTTCCACATGGATTCGCGGCCGATCTCCTCCTTCGCGCTGACCGTCGCCAAAGGCGGCCCGAAGTTTCAGGAATCCAGCGGCGAAGGCACGATGAAGTTCGAAAACACCAATTCCTTCATGCTCGTCGCTCACCACGTGACGATGGCCGATCTTGCCCACAGCATTGCGAACGAGGCAGGGCGTCCGGTCATCGACGAGACCGGCCTGAAAGGGCGCTACGAAATCCGCATGGATCTTACTCCGTATGTTCAGCGCGCCGCGGAGGCTAATGGCGGTAGTCCGGGCCAGGTTGACCCCGCCGCAATTCTCTTCAACGGCCTGCAGGAGCTCCTGGGACTCAAGCTCGAGTCCCGGAAAGCCCCGGTAGACGTCTTCGTCATTGACCATCTGGAGGGACCCAGTGAAAACTAAAGTCGCCACTCTGATTTTGTTCGGCTGTATCGGACTCACCGCCCAGCCTGCTTTCGAAACGGCTTCGATTCGCGTGGATAACCAGGCGGACCGCCCTGGTTTCCCAACCGCTCAGACCACTCCGGGCAACCTCATCATGCGCAACCAGGCGCTGGTGTATCTGATCCAGTGGGCATACGATGTTCCGCGCGTGGAAATTGACGGCCCACCCTGGCTCCGCGAAGTCTGGTTCGACGTTCAGGCGAAAGCCGCGACTCCCGCGACAGAGACTCAGATGCGCGTGATGCTGCAGAAACTCCTCCAGGACCGCTTTGGCCTGAAACTCCACAAAGAGACACGCGTGCTGCAGGGGTACGCGATTACGCTCGTGAAGGGCGGCCCCAAATTTGAAGCGGAGAGCGCACCGGGGGATTTTGCGCTGGAGAGAAGCAGCCCCGTTGTCCTGATCGCGCACCACGCGCGCGTTGCGGATCTGGGGCAGGGAATTGCCGACGAGCTCGGCCAACCGGTCACCGACGCCACCGGACTCCCGGGCCGCTATGAAATCCGGCTGAACCTCGCGCCTTACATCGCGCGAGCCGGTGACCCCGGAGGCAACCCTGGCCAGCTCGACATGATGGGAATCCTCTTCACCGGGCTCCAGGAGGAGCTTGGCCTCAAACTCGAAGCCAGAAAATCGCCAGTCGATGTCCTCGTGATTGATCATGTCGAAAAAATGCCGACCGAGAACTGACGGGCTTGACAACGTCCGCCGCCGTGCCGAACATAGCGATATGCGACATGTCATGACTCGCAGCGTTGAACCCGATGCGCCGCCCCTGACTGAGCCGGTCTTCCTGGTGCTGCTCAGCCTGGCGCAGGCGCCCCGGCACGGCTACGCGCTTCTCAAAGACACGGAAGCGCTGAGCGACGGCCGCGTCCGCATGAGCACCGGCACGCTTTACGGCGTGATCCACCGGCTGCTTCAGAGCGAATGGATCGAACGCTATGAGACGGAAGACACGTCGCGCGACAAGCAGTCCTACCGGCTGACGTCGCTCGGCAGACGATTCCTGCAGGCCGAACTCGACCGCATGAAGCAACTGACGCGAGTGGCGGCAGCGCGGCTGAAATCGAGGGAGGCGTGAAGATGAAAACCGCGTA
>CAZPZE010000773.1:0-6915 GCA_964590625.1 uncultured Solibacteraceae bacterium | reverse complement strand
TGGGTCGAGCGTCTCCATCGCGAAGGCTGGCTGCAGGCGATCGCGTCGGCGGCGCCGGGCCTGAATGTGGAGGCGGTTCTGCGAGCGATGGGCCTCGCAGATCGTTTTCAGGCGATCGTCTCGGCCGAGGACGTGAAACTCGGAAAACCCGATCCCGAAGTCTTTCTCACCGCGGCGTCGCGCCTGGGTGTGCACCCCGAAGCCTGCATCGTGGTCGAAGACGCGCGAGCCGGCGTTGAGGCGGCGCGCCGGGCCGGCATGCGCAGCATCGCCGTAGGATCACGAGCAGAGGCGCTCGGCGCGGATGTGGCTGTCGTCTCGCTGGCGGATCTTCCGGCCGGCGCATTCTCCACCCTGCTTGAAAATCTTCAGTGACGCGCTTCGCCGTACCGGTTCGGCGCGCCCGGCGTGGGCGAGCCAAATTCCACCATCGCTCCGATGGCATGCGCGCGCGTTAACGGCGCAGCCAGCGTGATGCCGCTGCCGGACACCTGTGCTCCCGCCGCATGCGCATGAGTGAGCGGCGCTGCTGTCGTGATCGTGGCCGCTCTGCCCCTGCCGCCGCCCGCTGTGGCCGCGATGACCGCTGTTTCCTGGCTGGAGCCGCTGTCGATCGTGATCGTTTCCCCAGCCACGAAACCAATCGCGCTGGTCACAGGAATCACCGTCGAGCCCGCGTCAGCCGCGGCGCGCATCGTGGCCCCGCCTGCCGTGCCAACCGCCGCGATAACCGACGTCTCGGCGGCCGCATCCGTATCGATGCTGATGCTCTGACCCGCGCTGAAATCCGCAATCGTCGCGACCTTGATGTTCGTAGCGCCGCCGTTGGAAGCAAGCGAAAGCATTGTGGCCGGCTGCAGACGGAAATCATCGCAGAGACTGCCGGTGTCGGCGCCGTCCGGAAAACGTCCCCGGCTCCTGCCGGATCCGGCAGCCGGCGGTGGAGTCACGACAATGCACCCGCCCTTACCCTGATCGGATACAAGCGTGGCAAGTTCCGGGCTTGCAATCGTGCCGTTGCCGCTGGAATTACTTTGCTGCGATCCGTAAACGATCGCGTCTATGACGGTCGCGCCTGCATCCAGCAGTGCGATTGATCCCGCGCGCGTCGAGAGAGCGCCCCCGAACCATTGATTCGGCGCCGGCCGCCCCTGGTAACCCTCCGCCTGCGAACCGGAAATCGCGGCGCCGTATGCGTGATTCTTAGTCAGAGGCGCGTCGAGCGTGATGCCGCTTCCCAGCGCCTGCACAGCGTCGCCGCTCTCATGTGGAAACCTGGTCGCCGGTGAGAAACTGATTCCCGTGCCCGCATCGGAAACATCGACTCCCTGCCGGTGATCGAATCGGAGCGGCGCGGTCAACTCAATTGCGCCTGCCGCTCCCACGCTGCCGGCTTTCACGACTTCCCTTGCGGCTCCCGTTCCGATCGTCAGCGCGTCTCCAGCCGTGATATTGGCATTGGCAGCCACTTTGATGTTCGTCGCGCCCGCCATCGCAGGCGCAGCGAGGATGGTTTGCGTGCTCCCTTTTCCCACTGCGGTGACCGTCGCCACTTCGTAGTTGCCGCCCGCGTCAATGCCTATCTTCTGCCCCACCTCGAATCCCGCCGCATTCGTGACGGGCAGGTTTGTCGAGCCCGCGGGAAAACTGATCCGCGGCCCTGTCGAGACAGGCACAAACACCATCGTCATGGCTGCCGCCGCCGTCCCCACGCTTGCGATGGACCGCGTTTCGCCATCGATGTCGATCTTCTGTCCAGGCGCGAAGCCCGCGATGCTCCTCACGTTGATGACGGGCGTTCCCGCGCTGGCCGGACCTGCGAGGCCCGATCCCGAAAGACCAAGCAGGTAATAGGCGCCCGCGGCGAGTTGTGTTCCCGCCGGAATTCTCGCCAGCGTAACGGGAGCCCACTGGCTCTGTGTGTTCACCAGACTCCACCCGGAAAGATTCACGGCGCTCGCCGAAGCGTTGTAGAGTTCGATGAATTGGTTCGTCGTGTTCCCGGTGGTTCCGAAGCGGACTTCGTTGATCTTCACCGGCACAATGTTCCGGATCCTCTGAACAGCAACCTCTGTTTGCTTCGTTTTCCCCGTTCCCTCCGTCCACTCCGCCTTACCGCTCAGAAACCCGGCGCCGGAAACAGCGGGCGAACTAACGCGAAAGGTCGCCGCGACAGTCGCGCCTGGCGCCACTGTTGCTGAAGTCGTTCCCGCCGCTCGGATAACCCAGCCAGCCGGCGCCGCGAGACTCAACTTCACAGCCGCGGCGCTGGATCGTGAAGTGTTCACGAAAGTTTCCGTGACTTCCTGGGTCGATTGATGCGTGAATGCCGCCGTTCGCGACAAGCTGACGCGCGCCACGTCGTATCTCGCGGCCACGATGTTGGCCTGCACCGCATCGGTGGTAGCCGTAACCGGATATCCGGTGGTCATCACGCCTTCATAGAACGTGCCGGATGAACCGTTGCCATTGTCCCCGCCCGTGCCGAGGAGAATTCCTCCCTGCTTGTGCATCGGGTAATAGCTGCTGCTGCCGGGCGAGCCAGGGCGGACTCCGCTGTAGAACGTCGTCAGAGCGCCGCTCTGAGCGTTACCTCCGCGCAGGTCCCAGCGGTTGCCGCCTCCGTCAACCACTGCGGTGACGAAGCGCCAGGAATCCACCGTCGGGTCGGCGTCGTTTTGTTTCGCGTTGTAACCGGAGAAGAGACCGGCTTCCATGTCGGACATGATCCACGGGCCAGGCCCCGTGCCGCGGCCCCAGGCAGTGGAGGTGCCGAAGTACGTTGTCTCCATGGTGCCGGTGCCCACCGCGCGTCCGTTCGTCGAGGAGTTTCCGTAATCGAAACAGCAGCCGTTATCGTAATGTTTGCCGTCGATCACGTAATAGATGCCCTCCGGTTCATCGCCAATCGCAATGCCGGTTGCGTTGTTGTTGCGAAAACCCATGCCGGGCATAATGTATACGCCGTAGACCTTGTGGCCGCCGAGCGTAACAGGCGCCATGTCAGCGATCGGCTGAGTGTTAAAGCCGCCCTTCGCCGGACCCTGAAATGTTCCTGGTGGCGCCTGCAAAAGATGATTGCCTTTGCCGGACTGGTCGTAGATAACGCTGATCACGCAGATCGCGCCCGCGCAGAATGTATCCTGCGCTGCGGCATCCGCATATCCGCCGGCATCGGGAACCGGCCGCTCGACCGCTGGAACGACGCCGATATCAAGCGTCCTGCCATCGGACAAACGTTTGACCTGATAAAGCGGGCCGTTGTACGCGGCATAAAGCGCCCGCGTCGTGCTGTGAGCCGCTACGCATGGCGTGCCCGCCGCCGCATAGATATCGCACGGACTCTGCGTTCGCGCGGGAGGCGCAGCGGCAGCAATGCCGCTCGCGAACAGCATCGCCCCCGGCGCGAGCGTTCGTACCAGACGGATTTTCATTTGCGTACCTTACCGGCTCGCGTACTGATTGGGAGCGCCGGGCGTTGGAGCGTTGCCCGCTACCGGTGCTCCGGCGGAATGCGTCCGCGTCAGCGGAGCCGTCAGTGTGATGCCGCTGCCGGCAACCCCCGCTCCCGCCGCATGAGCGTGGCTCAGCGGAGCAGAAATCGTGATCGTACCCGTGGGCGCAAATCCCCTGCCACCACCGCCGCCTCGCCCACCGCCGGCGATGGAAACCACTTGTGCTGTTTCCTTGTTCGATCCGCTGTCGATCTCGATCGCCTGGCCCGGCGCGAAACCAAACGCGCTGGCCACTGGAATCACCGTTGAGCCCGCGCTCGCGTCAGCGCGCAGCGTCGTGGCGCCCGCCGTCCCCACTTGCGCGATCACGGCTTTCTCGAAATTCGCGCCGCTGTCAATCAGGATCGGCTGTCCCGCGGCAAAATCCGCCACATTCGCGACTTTGATATTGTTTCCGCCCGCGGCCGATGCAGCCGACAGTGTCGTGTCCGCCTGCAGATGGAAATCGGCGCAATTGCTGACCGTATCCGCGCCGTCGGGGAAACGCCCCGCGCTCCGGTTCGTCGTCGCAGGCGCCTGAGGACCGCGTCCGAATCCGCGCCCGTTGTTACCCAGTGCGCCGACATGGCAGCCGTTATGTCCCGCTCCCGATTCAGCCTGATAGCCCTGCCCGGCCCACGGATCCACCATGAGCCCGTAGTTGAGGCTGTCGACAACGAGCCCAGCTGCATCGCGAAGCACCATGCTGCCGGCCGCCGGAGAAAGCGCCGGTCCGCCGAACCACTGATTCGGGGTCGGCGTTCCCTGATAGCCCGCGGATGTCACTGCGCTGTCGCGCACCACAGCGTCGGTTTCATACGCTTTGCTCAGAGCCTTATCGAGCGTGATGCCCGTGCCCAGCGGCAGAACCGGTTCGTTGCTCGAATGCGCGAATTTCGTGGCGGGCTCGAACGAGATGCCCGTGCCCCGATCGCTGAACGGCAGGTTATCGGAGTGATTGAACTTCAGCGGCGCAGCCAGATCGAGTCCGGTGCCCTGCTGTGTCACTTCTTCGCCGGCCGGATATGCCTGCGCAAGAGCGGGCGTAATGTCCACGTCCGTGCCCCGCAGGCCGCGCGTGCCAACAGCCTTGATCGTGAACGTCTTCCGGTTCCCGGCCGCGCCGATGGCGAGCTTGCCGCCGGCCTCGAGTCCATTCCCGTTCCGGACCGAGATCTGCGTGGCGCCGGCGGATGCGTCGGCGGAAAGCGCCGTCCGCGTTGTCTGCGTGCCCACGCGCGTGACCGTTACGGTTTCGATCCCGTGGCCCTTGCTGTCGATATCCAGCGTGATCTTATCTCCGGCCGAGATGTTGGCGACCGAAGTCACCTGGATGTTTGTGGACCCGGCGGGCGCGTCCGCCGCCAGGTACGCCTGCGTTCCCTGTTTGCCAACCGACGTGACCGTGGCGATTTCGTAGCGTTCCGTCGTGTTTGCCACCGCCGGATACGTAGCCCCGTAACCGAGCGCGATCTTCTCGCCAACGGTAAAGCCGTTGACGTTGGTGACCGGCACGTTCGTTGACCCGGCGGGGATCGTGATCACCGGACCTTCGGGGAGCGGTTGCCACAACGTCGTGTCATTGGCCGCCGCCGTTCCCACGCTTGCGATTTTTCGCGTCTCCATCCCGGAGCCGGTACCGATCTCCACCGTATCGCCCGCCTTCATCCCGGTCACGCTTCTTACGTGGATCACCGTGTCGCCTGCGCGCGCTGGCGCGGCCAGTCCGGAATCGGAAAGACCAAACAGATAGAAACCGTGCGAGGCAAGCTTCGTCCCCGCGGGGATTTTCACCGAAGAGAAAATAGCCTGCTGAGTTGCATGTTCGGTCAGGCTCCAGTTCGAAAGATCCACGGCGGATGCGCCTGCGTTGTAAAGCTCGATGAAAGAATCCGTCAAATTAGGACCGTTGCTCGCGCGGAATTCATTGATCCTCACCGGACTCACGTTCCGTACCTTCTCGGCGAGCGTGGTGGATTGCTCCTTGCCGGTCGTGCGGTTGGTCCAGCGCGCGGAGGCGACCAGATCGCCGTTGAACGCGGCCGGTCCGGACGTGACTTTGAACGTTGCATGAACGCTCGCGCCGGGCGCAACCGGTCCCGCGATGGTCGCGGATGTCCCGCCGGAAACAGCCGAAGTCCACTGTTTCGGCAGAGTAAGGCTGAGTTGCACGTTCGTGGCGGGCGCTCCCGACGTATTCGTGAACGTGACGGTCGTGTCCTGCGAGGAGCCGGGCGAGAAAACCTGCAGTCCCGGCGGCGTCGCCGTTTGCGATGCGGGCGCGATGCTCAGCGCGGCCACATCATACTTCGCCGCGACGATGTTCGCCTGCACCTGCTGATCGGTCGCATCCTTCGGGAACGTGCCGCCTGCTGTCATCGCGCCTTCGTAGAAGGTGCCCTGCGAGCCATTGCTGTTGTCGCCGCCGTTGCCCAGAAGGATCGCCCCCTGTTTTCGCATCGGGTCATACGTCGCATTGACGCGCGGACCGTCGAACATCACCCGTAGCGATCCCCGTTGCGAGTCACCCCCCATAGACGTCCAGTGGTGTGGCTCTCCTTTGGCGATACCGGTGACGAATCGCCAGTCGATATTCGGCAGGCTGTCGCAGAGCTTGGAAGCGTCTTTGTTGACGCAGCCGACCAGATTATTCTCCTGATCGGTCATCACCCAGGGTCCCGGCGGGTTGCCGTGATACCAGGCAGTGGCGTCGCCGAAGTAGGTGGTTTCCATCGTGCCGTTCCCATCGTCGCGGCTGTCCGTCTCCGCATTGCCGTAATCGAAGCAGCAGCCGTTGTTGTAGTGATGGCCGTTGATGACCCAGTACTGGCCCTCCGCCTGATCATCAACCGCCGTTCCTTTCGGATTATTCTGGCGAAGTCCCATGCCGGGCTCGATAAACAGCCCGTACACCTTATGGCCCATGATCGTGATCGGCGCCATGTCGGCGACCGGGATGTTGTCGAATCCGCCCATGGCCGGGCCGCTGAATCCGCCGCGCGGCGGCTGCGTCAGGTCGTTGTGTTTGCCCGACTGGTCGTAAATCGTCGTGATCCAGCAGTACGTGTTCGCGCAGAAAGCATCCTGCGCGGCGGCATTGGCATATCCGCCCGCGTCAGGAACGGGAGTATCGGCCGGCTGGACGACTCCAATGTTCATCGTCTTTCCATCCGACTGCCGGAGAACCTGATAGAGCGGGCCGTTGTAGGAAGCGTAGAGCGCGCGTGTCGTGCTGTGCGCAGCCACGCACGGAGTGCCCGCCGCCGCATAGATATCGCACGGACCCTTCGGCCGTGGAGGAGCCGCGCTGGCCGGGATCGTCGTCGTCAGTGCCACGGTAACCAGAGCGAATGCCTGGAAAAGCATCGGCAGAAAGATTCTGTTTTTCAAATTCATTTCGGTTGTCCTCAATTCCAAACCC
>CAZPZE010000772.1:0-3086 GCA_964590625.1 uncultured Solibacteraceae bacterium | reverse complement strand
GCGTGCGCCGATGCGCCCATGCCGCCTGCAATCGTTTCGTAATACGAGAACGGGCGGTTGCGGAACTTGTCCCAGCCGCCGAAGCTGATGTTGTTCATCGATCCGGAGCTCGCGGCGGGAATGCGGTCCGGCAGAGCCTGAGCGAGCGCGCCGAGGATCGCGTCGGTGATGCGCTGGGAGGTCTCGACATTGCCCGCGGCCATGGCGGCCGGAGACCCCGCGTTCACGACGCTTCGCTCGGGCGCGATGACCTTGATGGGGTGCAACAACCCGGCGTTGTACGGGACGTCGGTCGGGATCAGACAGCGGAAGCAGTACATCGCGGCCGCCACCGCGATCGCATAGTTCGCATTGACCGGGCCCGCGGCCTGCGGCGACGATCCGGTGAAATCCACTTCGGCGGAATCGCGGCGGATGCGGACCGTCACCGCGATCTTCACGGGCTCGTCTGTCACGCCGTCGTTATCGAGGAAATCTTCGAAGCGGTAATCGCCATTCGGGATTTCGCGCAGCATGGCGCGGGTCACGCGCTCGGAGTAATCGATTAATGCCGCGGAGTTCTTCCGGGTGCGCGCCATTCCGTAACGTTTGATTAAATCACCCAGTCGCTCCTCACCGCGGCGATTCGCCATCACCTGGGCGAGCAGGTCGCCGCGGCGCTCATCGGGCGTACGAACGTTGGCGAGAACCAGATTCATGACGTCGTTCTGGACTTCGCCTCGCCGCATCAGCATGACCGGCGGAATGCGCAGTCCCTCCTGATAGATTTCGCGAGCGAGCGGCATCGAGCCGGGACTCATGCCGCCGACATCGGCATGATGAGCGCGGTTCGCGACGTAGAACGGTCCGGCTTTGGAAACGGCCGTGATGTCGGGCAAATGCGTGCCGCCGCGGAATGGATCATTCAGGATCGCGACATCGCCGGGAGCAAGACGAAACTCAGCAAGAACATGCTGGACCGAGAGCGGCATGGCGCCGAGGTGCACCGGCATGTGATCGCCCATCGCGACGGTGCGGCCCTCCGAGTCATAGACCGCGCAGGAGTAGTCGCGGCGTTCTTTGATGTTGGCGCTGAAGGCGGTGCGGCGGAGCACGGCGCCCATCTCTTCAGCGATGGAGACGAAGAGATTGCGGAAGACCTCGAGATCACTTTGCATTTTCGGTGCCCTCGGGTGGCTCCGCAGCCGGCGAGCCGCAACTGGCGACCTGGATCACGAATGACGCGACATGCGACCAGCGTTCACCATTGCGCTTTTCGAGCACGTAAGTCTTCGTGCGGCTGTCCGCGCCGATGCGGTAATCGGGATCGATCAGGCCCGGGGTGCGACGCAGGGTCGGGACGCTCGATGTCTTGCTGACAACGGACCAGGTTTCGCCGCCGGTCTTCGATTCGTATAGCTGGTAGCGGGCGCCTTCCGCAATACGTCCGCCATCGACGATGAGCTCGCCGTGTTCGGGAGTATCGAACCAGAACCGCATCATCTCGCCGGGAATACCGTCTTCAGAAACATCCTTGTGGCGCCAGGTGACGCCGCCATCGGAGGTGACCAGGAAGAACGGGTCGCGCGCGAGCGGCTGCTGCACTTCGCCGCCTGCCCATCCGTGCTGGGAATCGAGCCACTGCGAGAGATCGAGCGCCGAGCCGGCGACGCGCTCGGCGGGCTCCTTCCACGTCTCCCCGCCGTCATCGCTCTGCAGCAGCACGGACGCGATGGTGGCGGAGGGGCCATGAAGGTCGCCCGTCACGATCAGTTTCTTCCCGGTTGCAGAAACGCTGCTGAGTTCAAGGTAGACCGGGCAGGGATCGTCGTCGGCACAGGTCATGCCGGCACCAGCGAGATCTTCTTCCGAACAGTTGAAGGAAACCTTGACCGGTCCGGTGGCGGAAGTCTGTGCCCAGAGCGTGCCCGCGAGCAGGAGAATCTGGATTGGGCGGCGCATGCTCTCGCACGCAATTCTACACCGGCGCTGCAATTCCCGGATAATAAAGAAATGGCGCGACTGCTTCCGCTGTTTCCGCTCTCGCTGGTGGCGTTGCCCGGCGCGGCGATTCCGCTGCACATTTTCGAAGAGCGCTACCGCGAGATGGTGGGCGAGGCGGAGGCCACGCGCACGGATTTCGGGATTGTCCGTACCATCACGCGCGGCGAAGAAAGCGGCATCGCAAACGTGGGGTGCTCGGTGGTGGTGGAGTCCGTGACGCACCGCTATCCGGACGGGCGGTTCGACATCGTGACGCGCGGGTGGCGCCGCTTCCGTATCGTTTCGCTCGATGACGAGAAGGCCTGGCTGCGGGCCGAGGTCGAATACTTCGATGACGACGACACAGAGCCGGTTCCGGCCGAGGTGATTGAGAAGGCGTTCGCGGCATACCGGCGGCTGCAACAGGAAATCGGCGAGGGCGAGGTCGCGACGCTGGACCGCGCGAGCCGCGAACTCAGCTTCCGGATGTCGGAGAGTATCGACGATCTCGACTTTCGCAGTATTCTGCTGCAGAGCAAGTCCGAGGCGCAGCGGCTGAAGCTGTTCACCGATTTCGTGGAGGGCTACATTCCGCGCCGCCAGTACATCGCACTGATGAAGAAGAAAGCGCCGACCAACGGGCACGGACACAAGAGGGCCGGAGCGTAGCGGGATGGAAAAGCGGACAGCGCTGGGGATTTCGCTCGGGCTGCACACCGCATTCTTCGCCGCACTGATGTACTCGCCGACGATTCCGCTGAAGGTTCCGGACAAGTCGCCGAGCGAATACCAGCAGGAGTTTGCCGGGAAGGAAGACCGGATCGTCTGGTACCACTTCAAGAAGCTGCCGGAGATTCGTCCACCACAGGCGAAGGCGCAGAAGCGGCCTCTGCGGGCGGAGACGAAGGCGGAACAGGCAATCGTGTCATCGCCGAAGAACGCGCCGAAGCGCCAGCAGGTTGTGATCGCTCCCGTTCCCGACATTGCGCCTCCTCCTCTCGATCTGCCGAATCTCATCGCCGTCAAACTACCGCCGAAGACGGTCACCACACCTCCCGATCTCGTGCGGCCGGAGCAGACGAAGATCGATCTTCCCGATGTGCCGGAGGCGAAGTACGAGCCAG
>CAZPZE010000771.1:0-3089 GCA_964590625.1 uncultured Solibacteraceae bacterium | reverse complement strand
TGTCCCCAGACCTTGCTGATGTTATCGATGTAATACCAGGTCGGATTGGTCGCGATTTCCTGGCCGGCCGAACCGCCGCTGCGCGTGTAGGACATGGAATTGGCCGGCGCGCCGCCGAAGTTGAATTGCGGCAGAATCGTCGGGTTGGCATAGCCGTTGATCGGACCCTGACTATCGGTAGTCGGTACCGGGAACAGCGTGGGGAGTCCGGGGATCAGTGAACGCGCCTCCGTTGCGAAGTTGTCGGTCGTCATGAAGGTGTACTGATCCCACGTGTAGCCGATTGTGGTTTCGTTGACCATGGTCGGAGTGACCGTGTACGTCAGCGTGCCGGATTCACTATGGCCGCCGTTCGGGTGGATGATCGGCGCGATGCCCTTTTCGCCGAGCAGACCGCCGATATCCTTGCTGAACTGCACGCCGTCGAACAGGTTGTACATGTAATCGGCGTCATTGATAAAGCGAACGTAGCCGCTCAGCTTGCTGCTGAAGTAATAGTCGCCGCGCAGCACCGTGTTGAGGCGGGGGTGAATGGCGCTGGCCTGTTCGGTGTAGTTAATGACATTCAGCTGCGCCGGGTTCGAACTGTCCGGCGTGAAGTTGGGCAGCGGGAAAAAGTTCAGGATCGACTGTCCCACCGGATTGATGCGGTTCGCCGGGATCACGTTGCCGGGGAACTGTTTGTTGCCGTTGGCCGGATCGAGCACCTGCAGGAGCGTGCCGTTGTTGTTGAAGCTCTGCGAAAAATCGCCTGTACGTTCGAGCGCGGTCGGCGTGTACTTAAACGGCTGTGCGCCGGCGACGTACTGACCCGTGCGCTCCTGCGAAACGAAGAAGAAGGCCTTCTTGCGGTCGCGATTGTAGTGCTTCGGGATGAAAATCGGTCCGCCGATCGAGTAAGTTTCGACGTTATACCGGTATGGCACGCGCGGCGTCGCGGCGCCGTTCTTCAGCGAGTGGTTGTTCAGCCAGGTGTTCGAGTTGAATTCCTCATGGCGGTGGTTCCACGAAGCGGTTCCGTGGAACAGCTGGGTGCCGCTCTTCGTGACGACGGTGATGGTGCCGCCGGAGGTGTGGCCAAATTCCGCCTGGTAGTTCGAAGTCAGGACTTTCAGTTCCTGGATCGCGTCGAGATTCGGCTCGTACTGGACGGAGGTGTTCGAGCCGGTATCCATGTCGGTGATGCCGTCGACCTGGAAGTTCAGCGACGTGAAGCCGCCGTTGATGTGCATGCCGTTCAGCGCGCCGTGGCTGGTGACGTCACGGTTGGCGGTATCGACCACGCCGGGAACCAGACGCATATAGCCGAACAGGTCGCGCCCTTTGAGTGTGAGATTGTTCAGGTCCTGCGAATCGACGGTATTGGATTTCTCGGAGCTCGAAAGCTGTACCTGCGCTGCTTCCGCGGTCACCGAGACGGATTCCGAAACCGCGCCGATCTGGAGAGTGATCTCGCCGGCATTGTGGGTTTCATTCGCAGTGACCACGACGCCCGCTTTTGTCACCTGTTTAAAGCCAGTCGCCTTGACGGTGACGTTGTAGGTTCCCGGCGCCACGTTCGTGAAGCGATAGGTGCCGAGATTGTCCGTTGTCGCGGTGCGTTCGGCTCCCGTATCGATGCTGGTCAGAGTGACCGGCGCGTTGGCGACGACCGCGTTTTCGGGATCGACGACCGTGCCGATCAAAGAACTCGCTACCTGCGCGAGCAGAGCGCCGCAGCTCAATAGAAACACGAGTGCGAGACGCAAGTAATTGTGAGATTTCATCTGATTGTTTTTCGTTACCCCTTACTTTGCTTGGGTGCCCGTGACAACTGGATTCAGGCTCCCCTCCACGGGAAAATATCAGGAGTGTAACGTTGTGTCAATGGATTTTCGTGTCATCAATAACACGATAAGTCATTGCAACTACAGGTACTTGTTAGTTCTGGCGCCGAACTAAAGAAAGTATTGCGCCATACCTGACATCTGACATGTGTGCGTTTTATAACTTCGATTCTCTAGTAGTTTTTTGGGAGATCACCCTTCAAACTCATGATTTTTGGTTCATTTCATACAGTTATAAAACTCACAAATTATTAAATATAATGTACTAAAAATAACTAAAATAGTTACTGAGTGTAGGATTCAGGCCATCCTCGAGCAGCCCTGGGGTTTGGGTTGAGGAAATCCGAGCTAGTAATTTCCCGAGGTAAGAAAAAAGAGCCAGGCACGCCCTCTGGGGCCCGGCTCTTTCTTTATTACAGCGGATGGGTGAATCCTGGAATTCGAGCCTCGCGGAGAAGGCCATGATGCGGTTGGAGCCCGCCACGGTGTTCGTCGGGAGTCCGGTGGCATTCAGGTTCGTGACCGGATTGGTCGTCGGCCCGAACTGGATGCCGGTGTTTTCCGCGTTGAATTCCGGATGGTTGAAAACGTTGTACGCCTGCGCCTGAAATTTCAGCAGGCGTTTTTCGCTGCCGAGAGGAACGATCTTCGTCAGCGTGACGTCGAAGTTGGTCACCATCGGATAGCGGAGTACGCCGGCACCGCCGCCGAGGTTGCCGAGCGCCGGAGGTCCGACGATCGAGTTGTTAGGTCCGGTCGCCAGCGCCGGCATCGCGAACGCGCTGGCGTTGAAATAGCGGCCGGCCCGAACGACCGAGAGCGGATCGCCGATCACTTCGCACCGCTGCGTGACGTCCGGCGTGCCGGTGTAGCCGCCGGTCACGGTGGGGGAGCCCTGGGTCAGGCCGCATCCGGGATTGGACGGAGCGCCGCTTTGCACTTCCGTGATGCCGGAGAACTCCCAGTTGCCGAGGACGGCGCCGACCGGTTTGAACGCAAAATATTTCCCGACGTTCGGGATATCGTACGTGTGGCTGACCTGCAGGTTGTGAGTGCGATCGGTGCTGATGTACCCGTAATTCCACTCGTCCTGATTCGCGATTCCGGGTGTATAAGTCGTGCGGCCCATCGCTTTCGAATACGTGCAGGAAATCCCGAACGCGAAATCGTGCGAATAGCGTTCCTGCACGGAAGCCGTGAGAGCGTTGTAGCTCGAGTGCCCGGAGAAGTTGGCGGATTCAATGGCTCCGTAGCCGGGGAAGA
>CAZPZE010000770.1:0-2172 GCA_964590625.1 uncultured Solibacteraceae bacterium | reverse complement strand
TACGGCGTCTGCAGATAACGCTCGAACCCCGGCGGCGTGAGCCGCAGCATGATTTCTCCGAAAGTGATCGTTTGCGCCTTCATTTATTTCGCCATCTCCTTGCGCGCCGCGGCGATGTTATCCACAATCTGCCGCGCCAGTCTCGTGATCGACGCATAGTCGCCGGTCTTCGCGCCCTTCGTCAGATTGCCGCCCACACCGAGCGCGACGCATCCGGCTTTGATCCAGTCCGCGGCGTTTTCGGCGCTCACGCCGCCGGTCGGCATCAGCGGCGCATGCGGTAGCGGACCGCGCAGCGCTTTCACGAATGACGGCCCCAGCGCTTCGCCGGGGAACAGCTTCACGATATCCGCGCCGTCTTCAAGAGCCGAGACCACTTCCTGCGAAGTGCCCGCCCCCGGCATGTAGGGAACCTGGTAGCGGCGGCACATGCGCGCAACATCGGCGCTGCAGCACGGGCTCACGATGAACTGCGCGCCGGCGAGCAGCGCGTGGCGCGTCGTTTCGGGATCGAGCACAGTGCCGGCGCCGACGAGGATATCGCCGGAGCTGTGACGCTTCGCCAGTTCTTCAATGGCCTGCACGGCGCCCGTGAATGTGAACGTCACTTCCATGGCGGTAACGCCGCCTTCGGCGCAGGCGGCCGCGATGCGGCAGGCCTGATCGGCGGAATCCGCGCGGATGACCACCACGAGGCCGGATTCCAGCACCTTGTTCAGATACTTCAGTTTTTGCATGGGGTGAATCTGCATTATACGTTTTCGATCACACGGCCACGCGTGGCGCCGGAGTTGACGCGTCGTCAATAATGAGAGTTACGGCCTTTCGGGAAACGGCATGGTTTCGTTCATCGGCATTCTGATTCTCGGATTTTTGCTGGGCATGCGCCACGCGACTGACGCGGATCACGTGGTGGCCGTCATGACGATCGTCACGAGGCAGAAGGGCGTGGCGAAGGCCGGCGTCATCGGCGCGCTCTGGGGCGTGGGCCACACGTTCACGATTTTTCTGGTGGGCGCCGCTATCATCCTGTTCAAGGTGGTGATCCCGCCGCGGCTTGGGCTCTCGATGGAATTCGCGGTCGGCCTGATGCTGATTCTGCTCGGCGTACTCAATCTGACGGGCGCCCTGCGCTGGCTGCAGTTACGATTCACACCTTCCGCGCTGCGGCATCATGCCGATGAGCCGGTCGTGCTGGAAAAAGCATCGGCCGCGAACGGCGGCAACTGGCTCGACCGGCATCTGCGCGAGATGGGCCTCTACAACGCGCTTCGGCCGTTCGTGGTTGGTACAGTGCATGGACTCGCAGGATCGGCGGCGGTCGCGATCCTCGTGATGACTACCATCAGCGATCCCTGGTGGGCGATGGCATATCTGCTGCTGTTTGGCCTCGGCACAGTCGCAGGCATGGCCGTCATGACCACCGCGATGGCGTTCCCCATCGTCTATACCGGACGCAGAATGTCGCGCTGGAATCAGGCTTTTTCAGTCGGCTCAGGAATTCTGAGCGTCGCGTTCGGGATGTTTATCTCGATCCAGATCGGCGTGAGCGGCGGATTGTTCAGCAGCGTTCCGCGCTGGACTCCGCACTAAGCCAGTTTCGGAATAATCATCCAGCGCAGCACGCCGCGCGGCACGTTACCCATCGCCGCCAGATCGATGCGGATCATGGCGGATTTTTTCACGTCGATCGTCAGCCCCGGCGCGTTGAGAAGGTACGCCGCCAGATGGGCCATCAGCGGCTCATGGCCTGCCAGAATGATCGCCGATTCGTCACGATGCTCACGCAGTTCGCTCCAGACGCCCTCGGGCGTTCCGTGCGGCACAAGTGACGGAAATTTCACAATCTCGCCCTTCCATCCGAATTCCCTCGCCGCGACCGCCGCGGTCTGCATCGCGCGCAGGTAGGGACTGGAAACGATGAGCGACGGCTCGACCCCCGAATCACGCGCCCTCTTCGCGACAGCCGCTGAGCGTTCCACGCCTTTTTCCGTAAGGGCGCGCGAGGAATCGGGCTTGCCGGGAGGCGCATCTTCCGCATGACCGTGACGAAACAGATAGAGTTCCATGGATTATCGAGAGCGCGGGTCGTATCATAACCATCGTATGGCTCGCTATGCCGCCGTCGACATTGGGAGCAATTCAGTCAGACTCGAAGTTGCCGAAGTGATC
>CAZPZE010000769.1:0-1832 GCA_964590625.1 uncultured Solibacteraceae bacterium | reverse complement strand
CCGATACGCACTACGCGCCGCGCGATTCTGCAGTCCGCCATCGCGGCAGCGGCGGCTCGCGCAGCGACAGCGCACTGGAATCCGAAACTGGGCATCTTCTGCCGCTATTCGCCGGCCAATATCGCTTTTGCGGGGAAAGAGGGTTTTACCTGTGTGCAGCTGTCCACCGGTGGCCCCATCTCGCCCGATTCAACCGACGAGCAGCTCGCGGAAGTGAAGCGTTCGCTTGCAGCCGCCGGAGTGACGATCGCCGCCCTGAACGCAGGCGGCAACCATCTTGATCCCGCCGTACAGCAGCGTTTCCCGAAGGTCATCGAACTGGCTGGACGCCTGGGCGTTTCCTATATCGGCGGCTCATCCGGCGCAATTCCCGGGCGGCCGCTCGATGAGCAGGTGCAGGCGATCGTGAAGGCTTACGAAACTCAGTACTTCGCCTCCTGCGAGAAGTACAAAGTCAGAATTCTGTGGGAACCCTACGTCAATCCCGCCAACATCGCGGTCACCCCTGTGGCGTTCGACGCGCTGCTGCGAGCGTTCAACAACTCACCGTATGTCGGGATCCAGATGGACCCATCGCATCTCGCCTGGCAGATGATTGATCCCGTCCAGGCGACACGCGACTTCGCTCCCTACATCTTCAATGTTCATCTAAAGGACACAGAAATCCTCTGGCCCGTGGTGCACCGCGGCGGCATTCAGCCGGTCGATAAGGCTAAGTGGTGGCGCTTCCGGCTGCCGGGCTCGGGCTCGATCGACTGGAAAGGCTTCTTCACGGCCCTGGCCGACGCGGGATACACCGGCGGGATGAATATTGAAAACGAAGATGAATTTTTCTACCCGAACTACAGCGGCACGGATTTCACGGAGTCATTCAAAGAAGGCTTCCGCGTGGCGCACGACTACGTGCGGCAGCTCGTTCCGCGATTTGTGCCGCAGGGCACTCAGAAGTAATACGGCGCGCACCCGGATGCGTGTCTGCCGCTGTCTATAAATACGTGCCGATCAGCCGCCGAACATTCCTCTTCAGCGCGGCGGCCCTCGCTGCCCGCGCTGACAGCCGCCCCCTCGATCCGGAAAAGCTCGCGAAATTCGTAGATCCGCTGCCGCTGCCTCGGATCGCAAAAAGCCAGCCCGGCGCGGACACTCCGTTCTTCCGCATCGCGATGAGCGAGTTCCAGTGCAAAGTGCATCGCGATCTTCCGGCCACCACCGTGTGGGGCTACAACGGCTCCTCACCCGGCCCGACGATCGAGACACGCAGCGGCGAAGGTTTACGGATCGAGTGGGTGAACAACCTCCCGCAGCGCCACCTCCTCCCCGTCGACCACCACATCCACGGCGCCGAAGCGGATAAGCCTGATGTCCGCGCGATTGTCCACGTGCACGGCGCCAAAGCCCCGCCCGACAGTGACGGCTATCCCGAAGACTGGTACGTGCCCGGCAAATCGCTCGTGAGCTATTACCCGAACCAGCAGGAGCCCGCCGCCCTCTGGTATCACGACCATGCGATGGGCATCACGCGCCTCAACATGTACGCGGGGCTGTTCGGCTTCTTCCTCATCCGCGACAAAGTGGAAGACGACCTCAACCTTCCGAAGGGCCCGTACGAAATCCCGCTCACCATCTGCGATCGCTCCCTCCTCGAAAACGGTCAGCTCAACTATCCGACGTCCGGAATTCCAGGCGCTCCGTGGGTGCCGGAAGCGCCCGGCGAAGCCTTCCTCATCAACGGCAAAATCTTTCCGTATCTCGAAGTCGAACCGCGCCGCTATCGCTTCCGCATCCTGAATGCCGCCAACAGCCGCTTCTTCCATCTTTCGCTTTCGAACGAT
>CAZPZE010000768.1:0-8148 GCA_964590625.1 uncultured Solibacteraceae bacterium | reverse complement strand
CGCGCGGGTGATGAGGTGCGCGTAGAAATCGGTTGGGACGCCTGGCGGCAGGCTGCCGCAGAGCATGAGCCAGGAAGCGGAGCCGAGATAGGCTTCCACGGTGGACTCGACCGCGGCGACTTCCTCGCGGTCGAGCCGGGGACCGGCTTCGTTGAGATTGACCGTCAGACCGTTGCGGTCCGTGATGGTGAGAGTGAGGCGGATATCGTTGCGAATCGGGACGGTGGCGACGGGAAAACCGCAGTGGTCCATGAATCTTTCGAAGCGGGCCGCGGGTTCGCCGCCGGCGGGCAGGACGGCGAGGGTCTTTCCGCCGAAGCTGTGGATGACGACGGAGGCGTTGATGCCGCGTCCTCCGGCGGAGTCGTTGGAGGAGAGGATGTAGGCGCGGTCATCGAACGCAAGGCGATCGACGGCGATCGTACGGTCGATCGCAGGGTTCATGGTGAGGGTGAGTATCAAATAGCTATGGTGGCATATTGAGGTGTTGGATTGGGGGTCGGAAAAGCGCGGAAATGCGCAGTGTAAACTGGATGTTTCGGGCTGTGGCGCAGCCTGGCTAGCGCGCTTGCTTGGGGTGCAAGAGGTCCCGGGTTCAAATCCCGGCAGCCCGACCAAACCCCTCATAGTTACCTTATCCCTCAGCCAGCCAGGGCTGCTCAGCTGAGTCTCACTGGGTGCGCCAGGCGGAACGTCATTGGCGTTTCCGCCGGAATACTGACGTCCTTCCTGCCCGTAATCGCAGCGCCGGTCACACCAGCAGCGGCGCCCGCGCCAGCTCCGATCGCGGCTCCAACGCCGCCACTGGCCACGGCGCCAATCAGGGCGCCAGCACCGGAACCGCCGCCAATCCATGCGAAGTTGCGTCTCTTATGACCGCTGCTTCTGCGTCCCTGCGACGACGTGTCGATCTCATAATCGCGATCATTCAGGTGGATCGTATCGAGCGCGACAACGAGAACCGCGCGACCCTTCAAACGGCCGGAGCGTTCCGCCTCGCGTACCGTCCCCCGCAACATCGTCCCTGCGGGTGCGATCGTCTGCCCTTCCACAATGACGGGAGCCATCAGAACAGCAGAGAAATGATCTCCCGGGCGATTGCGCCGCGTGCTCACCGATTCATTGAGGCGAACACGCAACATCGCACCCTGCGGCAGTGTGATTGGCGCGGGAGGCGGTTGCAGATTGGCCGGAGCCACAGAAGTCACCGCTGCCCCTGCCGCAGCCCTGGCCTCCCGCACATGCGAGATGTGCATATAGCCCAGGAAACCGGCGGCAATCACCGTTGAAAGTATGAGAATCCGTTTCATTGCTTTCCTCGTCGGGACAAATACGTCCGCTTTTGACGGAGGCAAGCTACTTACCAGTCGGCTAAGTCCTTCTGAAACAATGCAGGGGACTGGAAGACGCCGGTAAGAACTTCACGATCTGCTGCGCGGTCTGGTCTGTTCCGAACGCTGGGTCGACGGCCTCGAGACTCTGCTGCATGGGGAGCCCGGCGGGCGTCATCGTGGCGAGAGCCGACGTGCCGCGGGTTCAGAGCACACAGATTAAATATGAGTCTCAGGAGTCTTGCATTCAGCCTGGCCTCGGCAATCCGGCGTTCGCGCGCTCGTTCCTGTTCCTCTCTCCACCGTTTGCCCGACAACGCAATAGCGCACATGATCGGCACCAACAGCGCCGCGAAGAAGCCAGCAACAGAAAGCAATTCCCAGCGATCCATATTCAGTCTCCCGCGACCCGTTTACAGGGTCACGAAACAAGCTCTCCTGACACCGCAACCTTACGGTACGTTTCAGCGGTTCAGCATGAACGCATAGAGGGTGTCGCCCGCCGCCACAACGATCATCTGCCGACCATCCACCAGGAACGTCTCCGCGCCATTGCTGGTCAGCGTCGGCATCCAGGTGTGCCACAGAATCTTGCCGGTCGCGGCGTCGAATGCGCAGAAATTCGAGGAGCCGTCATTGCCGAAAAGCAGCCCGCCCGCGGTTGACAGCAACCCCTGCGGCCCGCCGCCTTCGTGCATCCATTTCAGCTTGCCGGTCTGATAATCGATCGCGCGGATACCGGAACGTCCGCCCGACTGGCCGGCACCGCCACCGGTGAAGCCATAACCTTCCGGCCGGTCGGTTGTATCCACCAGATAGCTCATACTGAAGCCTTCGCTGGTGCCCACGTAGAAGAGGCCCGTCTGCGGATCGAAGCTCGGCGGAGGCCAGTTCGTCGCCGAACCCGCTCCCACCAGCACACCATCCACAGTCGATTCTTTCTTCGGATTGTTAATCGGCTGCCCCTTCGCGTTGATGCCGGTCGCCCAGTTCAGGAATTCCGGATCCACCAGCGGAGCGGTAAGCAAATGCTCGCCTGTCACACGATCCAGCACAAAGAAGTAACCGTTGCGAGCAGCCTGCGCCACCAGCTTGCGCGGCTTGCCCTGCCACGGCGCATCGAACAAGACGGGAGCTTCCGTGCTGTCCCAGTCGTGAGCATCATGCGGAGAAGTCTGATAATACCAGGCCATCTTCCCTGTATCGGGATTCAGCGCCACGATCGAACACGTGAACAGATTGTCGCCCTTGCGGCTCTGCGTCGCACCCACCGGATTCGGATTGCCGGTCGAGACATAGATGAGATTCAGTTGCGGATCGTAGGTAAGCGGCTGCCACGGTCCCGCCCCGCCATGCCGGCGCGAGTAATCGTCCGGCCACGTATCGTATCCCGGATCGCCCGGATTCTGCGGCGTCGTATACCAGGTCCACTGGACGTCGCCGGTTTCCGGATCAATCGCCTGAAGTTTGCCCTGAATATCTCTGGCATCGCCGCCCATTCCGGCCATCACGTGATTGCCAACCACCAGCGGCGCCGTGCTGCAGAAATAATCCATTTCCACCGGCGCGAGCTGCTTGTACCACCGCTCCTTGCCCGTCTTCGCGTCGAGCGAAACCAGCGCGCAATCCGGGGTCTCGAAAAACAGCCAGCTGCCATACATGCTCATGCCTTTGCTGGCATTGTTGTGATGGCCGCCGCGGCTCCGGTAGAAGTAACTCCACAACACTTCGCCGGTGCGCACGTTCACAGCCCACGCGCGATCCGTCACCGAAATATAGAGAACGCCATCCACCATCAGCGGTGAACCGGCGATGCGGAAAGTATCGGTCGGGCCGCCCCAGTAAGTCGGGTCGCCTGGCTTCCAGGGGCCACCAGTATTTGTTGCGCTCTCTTCTGTCGCCGCGAGCTTCGCTGCCCAGGCCAGTGTCAGGGTGCCCACGTTGGAGCGATTGACCTGATCGAGCGTGCTGTAGCGTTTTCCGGAATAATCGCCGTGATAGGTCGGCCACGCGTCCGTAGCATTCGGTTTCTTCAGAACGTTGGGATCGAGAAACTGCGCGGCAAGGGCAACAGGGAGCAGGATGGCCGCGGTCAGAGAAATGAAACGAATGGTCATGAGAGCTCTCTCTTATTTGTCCTTTAAATAGGCGGCGAGATTATGAATGTCGTCGTCCGTATACTTCTTCATCAGATCAATGTGGGCCTGCAGGCGGTTCACTTCGGTGACCTGCGGCCAGCCGTCGGTCCGCAGCCATGTTTTGTTCTCGCCGCTCGGCAGGTGGATCTCCACCACGAAATCGTTGATCAGCACCGGTGAACCCGAAAACTTTTCGCCGCTCTTCAACGTGACCGTCGCGGTCACATTGCCGCTTGCGGCAGCACCGCCTCGCCCGCCGCCCGGCCCGAAAAAGCCGCCACGGCCGCGGCCTCGCCCGCCGCCGATGCTTCCTCCCAGAATCGAGGCCTGCATGTTGCCCGCGTCATTGCCGGTCTTCTGTCCGATGCCTTTCAGATCGCCGGTCACAGAGTGGCACGTGTTGCACTTCCCGACCGGTCCATTGAAGAACGCCTCGCCGGCTTTCGGATCGCCGCTGAAAACATTCGGCCGCTGATAATCCTGTCTCGCCACCGTCACCGTCACCTGATAGTGCAGCCACGTCGCGAGATCCACGCCGTCATCATGTGAGAGTTCGAACTTCGGCATGCCTTTGTCAGGACGGCCGAGCGCCAGAAAACCAGGCAGCTCGCGTCCGGAATGATCCATCACCACCAGTTCGGAACGCATCAGGTCCGAATCGGTCTTCGCGAGTTTGCCGCCGCGCGCGTCCGCGCCGTGGCAGGAGGCGCACTGCGCCGCATAAATTTTGCCGCCGCGTTCCACCGACGCCATGTCGAAGGAGGACTTCGCCGTGATGTCTATCGGTCTTGCCGTGGCGCCTCGCCCACCGGCGCCGCCGCCCCCGCCGCGTCCACCGCGCTGCGCCCAACTCGGGGCCGCGAGAACCAGTAAACCTGCCAAAACAATGCGAAACGAGTAGTGATGACTCATATTTCCTCTGAACGGCAGATGGGAGTATATCATGGCATATTGTATTCGACAATCAATCCAGGCTGTGCAACAACCAGGAATTGTAAGCTAAAGTAAAATAAGACTATCTGCCAGGTCGCCCGACCTGACCCACACGTTTGTCGGCGGTCATACGAGCCTTGATCCGGGGTATCGTATACGGTCATCCGGCGGCCCGGTCACATCAGGTTCGGGTGAAGTGTGTTTGAGCTCTCGCAGCTATTCGAGCGTGGCTGGAACCGGCTGAGCACCGTTGCAGACCGCGAGGCTCGAAAAGCGCTCCGGTTCGTTGTAACCCATCCGCAGATGAATCACGATCGCCTCTTCCGGTGACTGCCGCGAGTTGCCCTGAACCACATCGAGCAGCGCGCGATGGTGATGCAGACGCCAGCGAAGCATCTGGTCGCTGATGCCGTCGAGCGCGCGGTGCGCGAAGAGAACCGGCAGCAGCGTCACCAGCGTCTTCTGCAGGTAGGTGTTTCCGCTGTAACCCCAAACAGTATTGTGAAACTCGAAATCGAGCTCGGCGGCATCGAGCTGCGAACCTGTCTCCCACTTCTCCATCTTTGCCACCAGACGCTCCAGGTGGCGTGCAATCTCCGGAGTCAGGCGCGCGCGGCAGAGTTTGAGTGCTTCGGCTTCCAGAATAATGCGGACACTGTTGATGCGCTGCGTATCCTCGTCGCTCAGGCTGTTCACGAACATGCCGCGCCGGGGATGATTCATGAGGAGCCCCTGTTCCTGCAGCTGCATGAGCGCTTCGCGCACGGGGATGCGGCTGACGTTGAACTGACGGGCAATGAGCGTTTCGTTCAATCTGTCGCCCGGCCGGTATTTCCCCGCAATGATGCTCTCGCGCAACCGCTCCACTACATGAGCCTTCAACGTAGTGGACGGAACTTCGAGGACCGCATCTGCCATACCACCGAATTGTACACTATTCACCCGGATCTGAAAGATCGCGAAGGCATCTCCCCGATTTCGTCCGAATGCAATATTTTCACGAGAATAAAGGCTTTGCGGCTGTTCTGCTGCCATTTCCGGATCACAGGCTGCTCCGTAAATCGCATACAGAATACAGCCCGGCGTGACGGCAGGCGGCTACTGAGCCGCCGCGCCCCGTCCGCCGCTGCCGCCGCGAGCGCCTCGGCCGCGTCCACCGCGCCCGAGATTCGGAGGCGGTACGTAAGCCACCAGTTCATCGTACGGCTTCTGGCCCGCCCACGCGATTCCGCGCAGGAGCGTCTTCTGAATCACGGGATTCGAAAAGTTTTCGTAAGTATGGCCCTGCATCCAGACGAATGCGCGCGCCGGCTTTCCGCCAGGCAGCGTATGCTCCCAGGTCCACATCTGCGGAACGACTTCGCCCTTGTGCGGCCCGTTACCGGCGATCGTCACGGATGTGAGCACGTGAATCGCCGGTTCTTTCGCCCACGTCATGAGGAAGAACGCTTCATCCGGAAATGTGAGATCATTCCAGTCCTTCAGGATCGGGCTGTCTTTGTCATTGATCTGGTAGTGCATCTGCAAATCGTGCGCGGAATTCTGTTCGCCGTGCTTCTTCCCGCCTCCCACCAGAGTCTGCGCGAACCACGCGGGGTCAGGACCACAGAGCGAATCGTGAATGCTGACGATTCCGCCTCCCCTCTTCACGTAATTCTCGAAAATGGTCTTCTGCTGATCGCTGAGGTAACCGGCATCGCCTTTGTAGATCAGCACGACGTCGGTGTGCGCGAGATCCGCCTCACTCGGCGGATGCAGCGCGCCGTCAACCACGGCTCCGTGATCGGTGAGTACCTCGCTCCAGTCTGCAAAGAAGTGCGGATAGTCATGCGCGCCCTCACCGTGCGACTTCAGTCCGCCCCACATGTAGATGTGCATGCCGTTCGGATTCTGTCCCTGCACGCGGGGAGCGTCCGCCGACATCTGACCTCTGATGTATCGCGACGCAGGCCCCGCGAGAAGGGCAACCCCGAGGACGCCATAAAGAACTTTCTTGCCGGTCATGGTCATACCGATTACCTCGAGCTTCAGATTCTAATACAGAAGTCCCGGTCCGGTGTATACAATATGCAGTTTGGAAACGAAAAAAACCAGCTCGCCGAAAAAACACTGGAAGTCGGAACGTTATCTGCCGACATGCCATTGTGCGTTGTCCTGACTGCCAATCTGAGCATTTTGCTATCAGAAATCTCAACGGGCTCGAGACTTTTCTCTTCTGGATGACGAGAAAGCGGAAGTATTTGTGTGTGCGATGCGGCCGGACGTTCCGTGCAGCAGATCGACGCCAGATCCCCAGAGAAGCTCCTTGCGCCGCCGCCCGGCGCGTTTCACCTTAATCAATATTGCGGGCAGTCGCGCACTACATTTTGCTCCATTTTTCCCCGGTTATAAGCCTATAATCAGCTTGCGTCATTAGCCGCGTTCTTAATGGAAAGGACATCCCATGGGCAAAATTTCGTTAATCCGCGTCGCTTGTATTGCCGGACTGGCGGTAATCCCATCCGCCGCTCAGAAGACGGTTCCGATAAAGGCGCTCGGCGTCAGATCGCTTGCCGGCGGGCCGGGCCGGGAAAGCGAACAACAGCTCGATCGATCTGAGTAAAGAGCTTCGAGCAGAGCCCGATGACCAGGCATTGGCCAGGGTGAAGGCCGGTTTCGGCGGCCAGGCACGGGTTCCCGCGTCCGGTGTTCCAAAGCCCGCGTCGCTTGCCGTGACGTTGAACAATCCGGGGTTGACTTCGTTCGACGGTCTGACCCACACCGACCAGCGTCTCGCGGCCGGCGGCAATCAGTTCAGTGTGGAGCCGCCGGATCAGGGACTCTCGGCCGGCAACGGTTACGTGGTGGAGGCGGTCAACACAGCACTTGCTGTTTACGACACATCGGGGAACCCGCTGACCGGTCCCGTCGCGCTGACGGATTTCTTCGGACTTGCGCCCGAGATCGATCGTAACGCCAACCCCACTGTTTATGGGCCATTTATCAGCGACCCACGGATCTACTTCGATGGGCCATCCGGCCGGTTTTATGTGGCGCTGCTGGAGATCGACACCGATTCCGCGACAGGCGATCTGACCAACCACAGTCATGTGCTGATCGCCGTGAGTCAGACTTCAAATCCCACCGGAGCATGGAATTTCTTCTCGATCGACACCACGGACGACGGCATGAACTCGACGCCCTCCCATCCGGCGTGCCCCTGCTTCGGCGATCAGCCGCTGATGGGCGCCGACGCGAATGCGCTGGTGATCACGACCAACGAATTTCCGATCACGGGTGCGGGTTTCAATGGCGCGCAGGTTTATGTGCTGTCGAAGAACCAACTGGCGGCGGGCACACCGGCTGCTGTGACGTTATTCGACAATCTGAGCCTGGCGGAAGGCCCGGCTTACACCCTGCAGCCGGCCGTCACTCCTCCAGGCGGAACGTATGAATCCGCGCAGGGCGGCACCGAGTATATGCTGAGCGCGCTCGATTTCAACGGCACGCGCGACAACCGCATCGCGATATGGGCTCTGACCAATACGAGCTCGATCAACTCGGCTGCTCCGGCGCTGCATCTCGGGTACAGCGTGCTGGCCAGTGAGGTCTACGGGCAGCCGCCGGCCGCGCAGCAGCCCGATGGCTACCGTCCCCTTGCGCAGATCTGGGCATCCTCGTTGCTCGGCGTGAAAACGCCGCCGGTGGAGAAGACGCCGCTGCTCGATGCGAACGATGACCGCATGAACCAGGTGGTGTTCGCGGCC
>CAZPZE010000767.1:0-2545 GCA_964590625.1 uncultured Solibacteraceae bacterium | reverse complement strand
TGTTTCCAGAAAAAGTGCCAGATCTCGCGCCCGTCGCGCGCATCCATCGCCCACACGTTGTTCGGAATCGTGAGGTAGAGGATTCCGTTCACCTCGAGAATCGCCCCACCCACGCGCGTGGCGTTCGTCGCCGTGAGAGTCGAGTCCGGCCCCTCTCCCGCAATAATCGTTGGAGGCCCACCGCGCCCCCCGCCTCCTCCACCCGCGCCTCCCTGAACATGAGAGAGCCACGCGAGCGACAGATTCTTGACCGTCGACTGGTTCGCCTGCGTCAGCGAACTATATCGACGCCCGGTGTAGTCTCCGAGGTAAGTGGGCCACGAATCGCCCAGCGGCTTGAGCAAAGATGCAGGATCAAGCGGACCCTGCGCCACAAGAGCGCACGGGATCGTCGCAAACAGCGCGAACGTCGCTTTCAGGATGAACTGCGAACTCGTTTTACTCATTTCAGCGTCACCAGATAAGCAGTCACGTCGTGGATGTCTTTATCCGTATAGACAAGCCAGAGATCGCGATGCCCCTGCAGCGGATCGTGTACTTCCACCTTCGGCACATCCCCGTTTCTCGCAATCGACCGCGTGATGCCGTCAGGATCGACGATCACCACTTCGAAATCGTCCTTGTGCACCAGCGGTGCGGTAATCTTCTTGCCGTCCCGCATCGTGATCGTGACCGTAATTGCGGCCGCGCCGCCTCGCCCACCGCCGCCGCCCGCAACAAAGCGATCCTGCAAAGTCTTCGGATCCGTGATTCGCGACCCGATCCCCGCGAGCGATGACGCCGTCGGCCCTTTCGCCGTCAAACCGTGGCAATTCAGGCAATGACCTTTTACGTACGCCTCCCCGGCCGCCGCGTTGCCAACCAGTATGCTGCCCGCGGGCAGCGTGACGTTCAGATACATGAAGAACGTATGCATATAAGCCGCGAGATCGGAAATCTGCTCCGGCGTCCAGTTCGTCTTTGGCACCGAGCCCACCGCGTGCGGCTCCTGAAGAAACTTGCCAATCAGTTCGCCCTTCTGATCGTCCATCACCAGCTGATCGCGAACCAGATTGATTCCCTTGTCACTGCCGCGCAAATCCGAGGCATGGCATGACGCGCAACTCGACTCCCACAGAGCCTTGCCGCGCGCCGCCACCTCCGGCGGCGGAGGCGGTTGCACCGGATAAAACCCGCCCATGAACCGCGCATTCCCGCTGGCGTCGATCCCGCTCGAGATCCCCCGTCCACCGCCTTCCCCGCCCGCCGTCCCCCCGCCTCGGCCGCGCCCTCCCCGGCCACCGCGTCCGCCCGCCGGCGGCGCCTGCTGCGCGAGCACAAGTACCGCGCTGCAGACCAGAACACAAAGAAACCTGCATTGCCTTTTCCGAATCACGCGAGCGTCTCCTGGCAGAACTTCATGCACTTGCCAATCTCCGTCATCACATCCGACCCCGCGGGCACCTGATACTCAAACTCCACAGACGCCGGGAACCCATATTTTTCTTTCTTCATCAGACGGAGCACCTCCGCCACCTGCGCGTCTCCTTCCCCGAAAGCCGTCGCCGGGCCCGCATTGAACTTCCGGTCTTTCAGATGCATGCTGGTGATCCGGTCGTGATGCTTCTGGATAAACGGAATCGCACTCAGATTCGTGTTCGCCACGTAGTGCCCCATATCGAAATTAATCCCGTTGTATTTCGACTGCGTCAGCGCCTCATCCCACATCGTCGCGGGAGGCTTCAACTGGGCATGCGCGTGGTAGCCCACCGGGATCTTCCGCTGGGCGGCAATATCGCCCACCAGCTTCGTCACCGACCCCTCCGGCACGCCGTTCGTCAGCGGAATCTCCATCGTGAGCTGATTCGCTCCCAGCGCTTCCACCACATGGAAGGCATAATCATACTCCTCCGCCGTGAACGCCGGCTGCCCGGCGACAATCTTGAACGCGTAAATCGTCACCCCCGCATCGTTATACATTTTGCGCAGGGCTTTGAACTTATCCATCGACGTCGAAAGCCGCCAATCGCGAACGGTCTTCCTGGCCGCCGTCTGTTCGGGCGTCGGCGCCGCCCCTCTGCCCCCTCGCCCCAGCGCGACCGCCGGCATCCCGGCAAAAGATTCCACCATGCTGCTCTGCAGCTCCGTGGAGCTGAACCCGATCTGCAGCACGTTCTTCAAAGTGGACTCCGCATCGTTCGGCAGACCGCGAAAGCTGTACGGTGCGATCACCCCGATCTGCACCCCGCCGTAAACCGAATGCGGCTTTTCAGCGGCCCCGGCGCTCGCTGCCGGAATCGCGGCCAGAGCCAGTTTGCCAAAGTCTCGCCTGGTGTGAGTCATGTTGGTGAGCCTACCCTGGATCGGGCCCCGTCATCAAGATTCGATACGGTGTTGATACGTATCAAAACCTCCCGCATGTCTCTGAAAGCATTGACGTCGCAGCAGGATGACGCCGCTCCCTGCGATTGCTGCCGCTCGCCGCAGGTGATATAGTGCAGAGAAGTTTAACGGGGAGTGAAAACTGGCGACCGCTCGTACAGAACCGCTCGGCGCGAAGGAGTGC
>CAZPZE010000766.1:0-1706 GCA_964590625.1 uncultured Solibacteraceae bacterium | reverse complement strand
CCGGAACGCGATCCTCAGGAGCCGGAGATCAAGGATCAGCACCAGCCCCACCGATATCGCAAGCGCCATGATGTGGGTGCCCTCAATGAACGGAAAAAGTAAGGATGACTGCAGCACGTCCTGGGACCACTCCGTGTGCTGGAGCCAGTGACAGATGCTCTGGATCGTCGGCATGAAATGTATCGGCTGTCCTGAAGAGGCACTTTGGCACAATTGGCCAGCTCCAACAAGGCGTGGACGGTCCTGCAACGCAAGTCCTTGTTTATAAATGATCAGCACGCCCCGTACCGTACCGGTCGCGACCGTCTGCGACTGCAGGGAGGAAATGTTTTCAATCTATTGGGGACAATGTCACAAAGATTCCATGCTATTCTCGCGTCGTGGTTTCCTCCATGAGGGACAAAGTTGTTCCTGTCGGCACCCCGGAAGGCCGCGACGCGATTCGCCAGCAGTTGGAGCGAATCCTCAGCAGCTCGGTATTCAAGAGCAGCAAACGGTATCCCGCCCTCCTCCGCTATATTGTCGAGCAGACTCTCGAAGGCCGTGAGAGCACGATCAAGGAGCGGATTCTCGGCGTCGAGGTCTTCGGACGCTCCGCCGATTACGACACGAACGCCGATCACGTAGTCCGCACCGCGGCCGGCGAGGTCCGCAAGCGGCTGGCTCAATATTATATGGAGCCCGGCCGGGAGAACGAGCTTCGGATCGACGTGCCGGCGGGGTCCTACGTCCCGCAGTTCCGGCCGGCCCCGGAACCGGCGCCCACCTGGGTTCCTGAACCTGCCAGCCTGCCCGCTCCCGCGGTTGGCGGCTGGAAGAGACATGTCCGGCTGCTGCTGATCGCGTCCGCGATTCTGAACCTGGCTTTCATCTTCTTCTTCGCTGCCCAGAACAAAGTGGATGTCCTGATTCGCGGCGAAAGCACGCTGCAGAAATTCTGGGCTCCCGTGATGAAGAGCGAGACGCCGGTTCTCATGTGCGTGGGAACCAGAGACGGCTTCTTCGTGCCGGGCCGTGGCCGCGGGGAAGCACCGGCTCAGATCCCGGCAGCGTCCGCCAATCAGGATCCACTGATGCGCCGCGTCGCCATGGCTGACGTCCTCACCCTCGCGCGAATCAGCGCGTATGTGGGGAGCCAGCGAGTCCCGTACCACATCGCGAATCCCGCTTCCACCACATTTACGGATCTGCGAAGCGGCCCGGCGGTCCTGATCGGCGCGGGCAACAACAATTGGGCGCGGCAGCTGACCGACAACCTGCGATTCAGCTTCACGACCGCCAATCCGGATGCCCCGGATAATGTCGCCCCGATCGCGATTCACGACCGGCAGCATCCGGAGAACCACACCTGGGTCACGGTCCCGGCGCCTGAACCGACCGTATACAAAGAGTACGGATTGATTTCGCGATTGCTGGACCCGCGAGTCGAGCAGGTCATCGTTGTGATAGGAAGCCTCGGCCCCCACGCCACGGAGGCCGCCGGGGAATTTGTGACGAATCCGATGCAGTTGAAAAAGCTGGAGCCGTTCACGCCCGCGGGATGGTCCAGCAAGAATATCCAGATCGTCCTGTCAGTCGAGGTCGTTCGGGGTAAGTCCGGACCGCCGAAGGTCGAAGCGGCCTGGTTCTGGTAATTCAGTCGCGCCTTAGTGAGTCTGAGCCAGAACACGCTCCCGCGCGACAGGAAACGGATAAGCGCCCAGCCG
>CAZPZE010000765.1:0-3662 GCA_964590625.1 uncultured Solibacteraceae bacterium | reverse complement strand
CTGCGCCGCCATGCGGACCGGAGTGATCAGTCCTGTGACTTTCAGCGCGATGAATGTACCGATTAACCCGAACGCAATCCCGATTATTGCGCCGATCGCCTGATTGAGGATCTGACGCGGATTTCCGTCGATTGCGCCACCAGCAGTCTGGAGCCCGCTGTTGATCAGCCGGGTCGCGAAGACACCGGTGAGCAGGCATCCGACAAAGCCGCCGATGCCGTGGACACCTCACGCGCCTCCTCGCGGGATTCGAGTCTGAAACGGCCGGTGAGCAATGCTATGATTGCCGGCTTCCGTTCGGACGGGGTCAGAACGTTGCCTGATTTCGCGTCCACGTCTTAGCGATCGGCCCTCATCCGTTCAGGAAATCGAGGATGTCGCTGACTGTGGCGGACTTCATGATGAGGCGATTGCTCTGGAAATGAGAGCGTCCGTCGCGCGCGGTCGATCCAGGGGCGTAGGGACGGATGGCTACCTGGAAATGAGTCTGGGCGAATGCGGACGCGGCGGCGAGCAGGTGGAGACCGTTTGATGCATCGGGATCGTATTGCGCGGAGGGATTCCGCAAAGCTACCATCGAATCTATGAGGGGCGCGCGAGTCTGTTGGTGGACGCTTCTGTTACTCATGCCGATGAGCGCTTTCGCGCAGGCGGCGGACCCGGAACCAGCCGCTGTCATCGAAGCCGGGGGCGCGGCGAGCGGAACGATCGGAGGCGGGTCGAGTTTCGGCGGCGATCTTGCCGTGGAGTTCACGCCGATCGAGAACCTCCTGGAGCTGGAAGTGGGGACCTCGGCGCTTTTCGCGCGGCATTCGACGGAATGGGATACGGACATCCTTTTCAAGAAGCCGTGGACCCTCTCGCGAATGGCCGAATTCATGGTGGGGGCCGGTCCCGAGTGGGTTCACACGCGGGACCGGGGTGTGGTGAGGAACGCGGCCGCAGCGAACTTCGCACTCGATTTCATGTTCTGGCCCAAAGGGCAGCACAGAGTGGGCTGGTTTCTGGAGCCCGAATATGAATACACATTCGGGCACGAACATGAGCGGGCGATCGGGGTGAGCTTTGGACTTCTGTTTGGCGTTCCCCGCCCGAATCAGAAATGAAATCCGATTGACGCGGTTACCGTCCGCGGCGTGACATAGTGCGTGCCGCTGAAGGTGGAGAGGAAGTTGTAGAGCGCTTCCTTGTTGGTCAGATTGATGACCGTGACCCTGGCGCTGACCTTGTAGTGGTCGCCGTGAAACAGGTTGTCGTGCCCCAGCGCGAGATCAAACAGATGCCGCGGAGCGACGCGCGGCGGATTATGGTCGTCGTTCTCGGTCCCGGGCGCTGGAATCTGCAGGTATTTCGATCCGTACTGGGACGCGGGGCACGTGCTGTCGAGACTGATGGGAGTCGTAGGCGTCGCGTACACCCCACCGCAGTACAGACCGGCCTGGAACTGCTGATCGGGCGTCAGGATGGAGGCGTCCACAATCGAATCACTGCCAGCGTCTCCATTCGCGCAGTTGCCGCCCGCGCAGGGCGCCGGTCCGGCAACCAGGCCGCTGTCATAGCGCCAGTTCAGGCCGATCCAGGGGCCGCGCTTGCCGATCTGATACTGAATGTGAGTGGTGGCGTTGAACAGTTCGTCGTGATCGATGCGGAACACGCTGACACCCCCCGGCACCGCTCCGATTCCGCTCACCTGCGGCGTGAAGAATCGGGCCGCCACGCTGGACATCACCACGTAAGCGGAAAAACCGTGGAAGCCCGGCATGCTGGCGCGAATGGCATATCCTGGAATCTTCGAACTGACCCATTCGATGGGAAACGTGATCGGGGTTGCACCCAGGATGCTGAAGTCGTATGCGCCGTGCGTGTATTTCCAGATATATTCGCCGTCCACCACGAAATAGCGTCCAAAAGCCTGCTGCAGTCCGGCGTGGAATTCATTGCGATGCCCGGGCGTGATGGGAGCATTCGTCTCGCAGGGCCCGAGCGACGACATCAGAGCATTGACGACGGGGTCATTGCAGCCGGTACTCGCGAGAACGAGATTTTCGTTGAACGGAGTTTCCATGCTGCGCGCGTAGGAAACCCGCAGCACGGTATTGGTTGGGCGGACGTTATAGGCGATGCCGAGGCGAGGCTCCGCTTGTCCGGCGCCTGTGATGCCGTTATATTTGTCGCCGCGCAAACCGAGATTGAACGTCCAGTTCTTCAGCGAGATGGTGTCCTGGATATAGAGGGCGAGCTCGTGGATATTGGCGTGGCCATAGTAGGGATATAAGCCCGGGGTCGAGTTCGGGCAGCCATCGGAGGCGGGAAGCGGCGCCGTTCGCGTCAAATCGTAGCAGGCCAGCAGAGGGGTAAAAGCGGGCACGGCGCCCTGGCCAACGTTCGCCTGCATGTCCGGTCCGCACTGAGCGGGATTGTTCAGGAAAGGATCGGTAATCGCATTGCCATCCCCGTCGATGCATGGCGCGTTCAAAGTCGGATCGACAACGGCGAAACGGTCTTTTTCGGTGAGGATGGTGTCCGAGTAATTGGCGCCGATTTTGAGATTGTGAATGCCTTTCACCCAGGAGTAACTGGCGCGGAGACCGAGGTCGGTAAGGGTGCGGTCCTGGGCGACCGTCTGTCCCTGAAGGCCAGGCGTCAGATCCGCGAACGGATTCGCGCTCGGGTAGTAGTTGTATTTGTCCTGGCGGCTATACGCTCCGAATGTGAATACGCTGTTTGAACTGATCAGATGCGTCCAGGAGGGAGCGAAGTTCCATGTCCCGATCTTCGAGCGCTGATCCTGCGGGCCGACCGGACGCCCGTCCGGACCGAGGCCGCCGTTATCCACAATGAGCCCGGACCACGCCGTTGCGTTCTGCGCGTCGTATGAGTTGGGCGTCTGGAACCAGGATCGCGTAAGCGTGACGTTCGCGCTGACGGTATCGGAAGACGACGGCTTGAAATCGACATGATCGAAGACGTTCTGCTGGTTGCCGTGATCGTGGATGGTGTTGAACTCCGGACCGTCGAGAAAACGGCCTGTATTCAGGCCGCTCACGGAAATGAAATTGCCAAACCCCGCGGAGCCCCAGGCCAGATTGGCGCCGCCGGTTGTGCTGCCGAAGGTGCCGTAAGACGTGGTCAGTTCCCCCTGCGGCTGTTTGAGTCCCAGGCCGGAGCGGGTGGTCACCGCGATAACGAGACTGGTTTTATCGCCATATTCCGCCGGCGGAGCGCCCTGAATTACTTCCGCCGACTGCACGGCATCAACCGGAAGCTGATTGGAAAACACCTTGCTCTGCTGATCGGTGATCGGCTCGCCATCGATGGAGAAGGAGTTCTGGGCGTGATCGCCGAGCCCGTGGAAGAGACCGTTTGAATCGGCCGAGATTCCGGGCGCGGAGAGCGTCACGAGCGAACTGAGAGAAGAGGACTGACTCTCGAGCGGAAGCTTGTCGAAAAGGCCACGGTCAACGTCGGTATGAGCCGTAGGGTCGGCTTCGAGGAGATCGCCCGCTTCGGTCACGTTGATAGTGGTCTGCGACTGGCCGATCTGCAGCGAGAATTTGAGATCGACGGCGATGGGAGAACGGACGCTGACATCCTGATGAGAAGTCTGGAAGCCTTTGGCGGAAGCGGTTACGTGATAGTTGTTGTACGGCACATTGTCGAAT
>CAZPZE010000764.1:0-3473 GCA_964590625.1 uncultured Solibacteraceae bacterium | reverse complement strand
CGTCCACGTCTCATAAAAGAACCCGCGCTGCCCGCACGGCGTGCTCATCAGCCACAAATCCCCGTCCCCCACCGCCAGCATCGGACGCAGCGCCTCATACATCTCATCCGGCACCCGCGCCGCCTCGTCAATCAGAATCATCGACGCCGCTGAAAACCCGCGCACCGTCGCCTCCTTCCCCGGCAGCCCGATAATCCGCGACCCGTTCGGAAACTGCAGCGAAACCGCGTTATCCCCATCGCCCCGCGCCGGAATCCCCAGCCGCCGCACCAGCCCCGTCGCCTTCCGCAGAAACTCCGCGCTCTGCCGCTCCGATGGACTCGCCGCCAGCACCAGCGCCCCCGCCCGCGTATACGCCCGATGCACCGCCTTCGCCGCCGTCACCGTCGACTTGCCCCACTGCCGCGAGCAATTCAGAATCCCGCGCTTCGCCGTCGAGCGCAGTACTTCCATCTGCTTCTCATCCGGCAAAAACCCAAGCCGCACCCGCGCGAACTCGGCCGCGTCCATCTCGATATTCGTCGTCTGCGGAACCCGGGCCCCGCCCCGAGGCCGCCCATTGAATGTCGCCCACACGAACACCCGGATACCACACCCCCGCCAGATCCCCGCACCCGAAGAATGGCTCCGAACCTCGCAACATCCTGTCGGAGAGCATGTTATTGTCTTTCAAAAAGATCGAAAATTTCTGTACTGAACTGGAGTCGAGTGCCGAAAAGCGGCGCGGGAACCTGTGCTATCCTCACAGAAGCTTGTTGAATATCCCGCACATCGTTTGACTCGCCCCTAACGGTTCTTCCGTTTTCGTCCTTCCTCACTCGATCCCTCAGGATTTCCATTGCTGAAACGGAGTTGTATACACATGAAAGAAACAGGAACCGTCAAGTGGTTCAATGCAGCCAAAGGATTTGGCTTTCTTGCCCGGGAGAACGGCGAAGATGTCTTCGTTCACTTCTCGGCGATTGAATCGGCCGGCTATCGCTCGCTGGAAGAAGGAAGCAGGGTTTCCTTCCTCGTGAAGCGCGGGCCGAAAGGCCTTCAGGCCGAGCAGGTCAGCCTCGCATAGCGCGGGTGGCTCAGAAAGGAATGGCGGGTTGAATCTCGACCCGCCACCGTATTGATTGAAGGCTCTGTACAAACTCCTGAGGAGAGGGAAAACAGCATGACCAATATTTTCGTCGGCAATCTGAGTTTCGATGCCACCCAGTCTGATCTCGAATCCGCATTCGGCCAGTTTGGCGCAGTTGATCGTGTTCACATGGTGACCGATCGCGAAAGCGGACAGCCGCGCGGCTTTGCGTTCGTGGAGATGAGTGACCGTCAGGCTGCGGATGCCGCCATCGCCCAGTTGAACGGAACCGAGTTACGCGGACGCGCCATGAATGTCAATGAGGCCCGCCCGAAGCCGGAAGGCGGTGCTCGTCGCGACGGCGGCGGTTTCAATCGGCGGCCCGGCGGCGGTCAACGGCGTGACGGCAATCGCGGATCGCGCTGGTAGCGCCCCGCATGCCCGGACGCGGCCCGTTAACATTCAAGAAAAGACAGCGCGAGCAGCAGTTGAAGGAAAAGCAGGCCGAAAAACTGGCCCGACGCCTGGAGCGCAGGCAAAAGTCCTCCACCGCCGGTGACCAGGAGATTGGCGATCCGGATCGGAAATGAGGAAATATGGAATACCTGTTGGAGCATTACACGCAGTCGGCGGGTGTCCGGGTCTTCTTCTTTGACGGCGTGTCGTCCGACCGTTCGCACTCCCGCTTCACGGTCAGCGTCGATACCGCGCTGCTCAGCCGGTACACCATCTCACTGCAGGAACTCCCGCTTCTCTGCCGTCGCCTGCTCGAAGACCGCATAATCGCCGGTGGTCCCCGCACGCTGACGTTCGGAGAGGCGGATATGGCGACCCTCGCGGGCGAACGCGCCGAAGCGCTCCGGGTTCTCCGTCAGCGAAAATCCCACCGTCGGCCGGGTGTCAACGCGCACTGAGATCGCGCCCTCGTTCCTCCTGTTCCAGACTATCCCAAAGCTGTCCGATTAATTCGATGCGCTCTGGCGGCGAAAGCCGGCCAATCTCATCCCGGCTCAGTCGTTCCACGGCTCTGAGAATACTGAACCGGCGGCTCCAGCGCAGTGCACCAGTCCTGAAATTCCTCATTCCAAAGCATTTTTCTGATCCGTGTTCACTGTGTTGCTCTGAAAACAAGTAATGGTCACAACTGCGGTTCCTGCTGCCGATCAGGGCGATTAGTTTGCGCCCGTCGCGGCGTTCAATTCTTTTCCCGCCGACGCGCCCGCGCGTGCAGCCTGAGTGAAAATGACGGGATACACTACGGGCAGCGTTGTTCCAGCTCAGCCTTTAGCGATGCCCACGTGATGCCCTCACGCCGATCCCGTTCGAGCGAGGTCAGGCGACGCTCCAACTCGCCCTCTTGAGCGGTCGTCAATGGAAGCCGCTCCTGCTCCAGGCTATCCCAAAGCTGGCCAATCAACTCGAGACGCTCTGGCGGTGAGAGCCGGGAAATCTCATCCCGGCTGAGTATGTCCATGGCTTTGAGAATACTGAACCCGCCAACGGTCGTCAATCCACTACGCCATGGTTGCGTCGTTGCCCGGAGGCGCTTCGCCGGATTCTTGGAAGACATTCACGGCATCCCGAAGAATGCTCTCCCGCAGCAAGGGCTTGAGCATCCGCCGATTAACAACGTCCCCAGCCTCGTCCAGGATCTCGTTGAGATAGAGATTCAGCCGCGCGCCCGATCCCCCTCCAGCTCAATCAGCCCATCCACATCGCTGTCCGCCCGATCCTCTCCCCGCGCAACCGACCCAAACACCGCCGCACGTCACCCCGAATCCAGACAGCCGCCCCTCATTCCCCCGCAGCCGATCGATCGCCCGCTGAAGCCGGTCACCCATACGCAGCCCCTTCATTCCAAAGCATTTTTCTGATCCGTGTTTATCTGTGTTCATCGGCGGCCGAATCAGTTCAACGAATTTTCGCTGATTCCAAAAGACTTAACCATCCAGCCCCACACCCCATCCCGTATAATCCCCTCGTATGCGCACCGCCAAACCACTCACCGACGCTGAACTCGCCCGCAACCGCGCCAACGCCCAAAAATCCACCGGCCCCCGCACCCCGGAAGGCAAACGGAACTCCTCCCAGAACGCCATCTCCCACGGCTTTCTCGCCCGGTCTATCCTCCTCCCCGGAGAATCCGCGGCGCGCTTCCATGCCCTCCTTGCCTCCTACACCCGCCGCTTTCAACCCGCCTCCCAGGACGAGCACGATCTCGTTGAAACCATGGCCGTCTGCCGCTGGCGCCTCCTCCGCAGCTGGACCCTCGAATCCGCCGGCCTCATCCACGAACAGCGGCAGCAATCCGCCTCCACGGCCAACGAAGAACCGCCCACCCAAATCATGCTCGCCGCCCGGGCCCTCAGCCACCCTCCCCGCTCCCTTGAAGCCATCGGACGCC
>CAZPZE010000763.1:0-5665 GCA_964590625.1 uncultured Solibacteraceae bacterium | reverse complement strand
TCGGCGTGGCGCTGGCGCTGCTTCGTAATTACAATCCGATGCAGGCGCCCAGCACCTTCAAGCTGACGGATCTGCTGCAGAAGTTCGACAAGTGCTTCGGCGCGACCGGCCGCAACTACGGAAAGGTCACCGGCGACCGCACCTTCGAGGATATCGAAAAGCGGCGCAAAGACCGCTGGAACTTCCTGTTCATCGCGGGCATGTGGTTCCAGGATCTTTTCAACTACGATTTCCGCCGCACGGAACAGTGCATTATCCCCTATGCGACGCAGGAGGGCGAAATCAGCTTCTGCGCCTACAACACCGGCGTGGGCTGGCGAAACATCATCGAGAAAATGCACATGACCGCCAGTCTGACGAAGTGGTACGAGGAAAGGGGCCGCCACGAAATCTTCGCAGGCGGCAAGAAGGTGAACCTCCCCTCGAACGAACACTCGCTGATCCTCAACATGGACGCGGTGAACGCCGATGTGCAGCACGATCTCGACAGCCAGGGAATCGCCAAGACAGCACGCGAGGAAAAGCTGCGCAAGCGGAATCTCGAACTGGCGAAGAAAGCGGCCGAAGACGCCCGGATGGCCAAGCTGTATCGGGAAGTGGTCCTGAAGGAGAAGCCCGTCGAGGCCGGTTTCGTGCCGCTGAATTCGGTGGGCGGCATTCAGCCGGCTGCGAAAAAAGAAGAGCCGAAGGAAGTCGGCAGCTTCGGCGATTAACGCAATCAAAGTTCGGGGTGGGAGACGAGCCGCCGGCAGCGCCGGCGGCTTTTTTATTGTGTGCCGAGCATGTTCGACAGCTCGGGGGTGAAAGTCCCCTTGACAACCTGATGGAGGTGAAGTCATAGCGAAGCGCAAGGGCGTCGTCGTGAGGCGGGGTCTGAAAGAAGCGTGGAGCAAACGTACGAGCCGATGTACAAGAACCGGATCAGAGGCATGCGGTGCCGGACGAGTGGGCAAATGACCACGAAGTCCATATCCATCAAAGGCACTGGTTGTAAATTCGGCGGTTGCGTGCGGAAGGCGGTCGAACTTACCTCGGGAGATCTGCCGTTAGTCCCGGAATCGGGACTGAGGGTCGAGCGATTGACCCTGACCGGGCGGTAGAAGTCAGCAGAGGGCGTAGTAGTCACGCAGGTGATGAAGGCCCGAACGGTCCCCGCAAGGGGTTGATGGGAGCGGTGAGTAAGCGGCGCGACTCATGGGCGACAAGCGGCAGAAGAACCAGTTAGTACTGGCCTTCACGGACGAGGGTAGGAGTGAAGCTCCGAGAGTCTCCGCGGAAGGGACCGAATCGCTCGCGGTGAAGCGCAGGGCCGAAAGCCCGGCCATTGGCGAACAGTTGATGGAAGAAGTCTGCGGGCGGGGAAACTGCATGCAGGCATTGGCACGAGTCAGGGCGAACAAGGGAAGCGCTGGTGTGGACGGGATGACCGTTCAGCAACTGCCAGAGCATCTCAAGCAGCATTGGCCAGTCATCCGGGAACAGTTGCTGAACGGGACCTATGAACCGCAGCCGGTAAATCGGGTGGAAATCCCGAAGCCAGACGGGGGAATACGCAAGCTTGGTATTCCGACGGTGCTGGATCGGTTTGTCCAGCAGGCGGTGATGCAGGTACTGCAACGCAGGTGGGAAGGGACGTTTTCCGAACACAGCTACGGGTTTCGACCCGGGCGGTCGGCGCATCAGGCGGTGGAGCAGGCGCAGCAGTACATTACGGCTGGCTATCGCTGGGTGGTAGACCTCGATCTGGAGAAGTTCTTCGATCGGGTCAATCACGACAGGCTGATGGCAACGATGGCCGAACGGGTTAGCGACAAGCGGTTATTGAAGCTGATCCGGGGGTTTCTCACGGCTGGAGTGATGGAAGGCGGGCTGGTGAATCCGGTGGATGAGGGGACGCCGCAAGGCGGACCGTTATCGCCATTGCTGTCGAACATCGTACTCGACGAGTTCGACCGGGAGTTGGAGCGGAGAGGCCTCCGGTTCGCACGGTACGCGGACGATAGCAATATCTACGTACGCAGCCGACGGGCGGGGGAGCGAGTGATGACGAGCATTACACGGTTCATCACGGCGAAGCTCAGACTCAAGGTGAACGAGCGGAAGAGTGCGGTGGCGCGGCCATGGGAGAGGAAGTTTCTGGGTTTCAGCTTCACGAGCGCAGGCGTACCAAAGCGGCGGATAGCGCCGAAAGCGGTGGATCGGTTCAAGGAGCGGACACGGGAACTGACGAGTCGGACCAGTGGTGTGAGTATCGAGCGAATGGCTGAAGAGCTGACCCGATATCTCAAGGGATGGCTTGGCTATTTCGGGAAGTGCGAAACACCATCGGTGCTGGAAAGCCTTGAAAAGTGGCTCAGGCGCAGGCTTCGGTCTGCGATCTGGAAGCAGTGGAAGCGTGGTTCGGTGCGCTTTGCCGAACTGCGCAAACGGAGTGTGGGTAAAGACCTCGCCGCGCAAACGGCGGGCAGCGCTCACGGTCCGTGGAGACTGGCCCAAAGTCCGGCCCTGTGCTTCGCACTGCCCAATGCTTACTTCGACTCGCTCGGGATTCCGAGATTGGCTGGGCGTCGATAGCTCAACCCGCCGAACCGCCGTATACGGACCCGTACGTACGGTGGTGTGACAGGGAACGCTGGCGACAGCCTACCTATGTCGATTCGTTTGACACCGGGCGCCATTTCTACTACGCTGTTATCCAAATGGCAAAACCTGATGCCCTCGGCTCCTTCGAACAGATCATCCTGACCGCTCTCCTCGTTCTCCGCGACAATGCCTACGGCGTCACCATCCGCGAAAAGGCGGAAGAGCTCGCGCACCCGAAGAGGGTTTCCATCGGCGCCGTCTACGTCACGCTTGACCGCCTCGAAGAAAAAGGCCTGATCTCCTCCTGGCTCTCTGACCCTACGCCCGAACGCGGTGGCCGATCCAAACGCTGCTATCGTCTCGAACCGCCTGGCCAGCGCGCGCTTGAAGAAGCCGCCGTCACCGCCAAGCGCATCTGGGATAGCGCCGCCCACGTCTGGGGCAGGGGCTGGGCGAAAGGAGGCGCGAAATGATCCCCTCTCCCCCGCAATTCGCCGAAGACCTGATCGCCTGGCTCCTCCCGCCGGCGTGCCGCGAAGAAGTTCTGGGCGATCTCTATGAGACCTGCCGGAACCCCGCGGAGTACACCGCGAGCGCTCTCGCCGTCATTCCGCGCGTCATCTTCAGCCAGATTCGCCGCAACACGGATTCCTGGGTCTTCCTCGTGACCGCGTGCGCCATCGCCTACTCGTTCGTCGCCGGCTCCGCGGGACTCTCGCCGAAACTCGCCCATCCGCTGCTACGCCTCGCGATCCCCATCGTCCCCGCACTCCTGAGCCTCCTGATCTGCAACGGCTTCGCCCCCAATGAAGAACGCCGCCGGCACGCCATTACGTTCGACATCGTCATCGCCATGGCCACGGCGGCCATTACGCAGCTCGTACTGCTCGCGATTTTTCAGAAGGGCCTGCTGCTCCCCGGTTGGTGGCCGTCCGACGGCACCGTTCTGAGCTGGTTCGCGATCATCCTGCTGCGCGCCATCTTCCCGCCCGGCGTAAAGCTTCCGCAGCCGCGCAGGAGCCTGCAATGAAATCCGCCGGAATAGCCGCGCTCCTCCTGGCCGCAGCCGCGGCGCATGCGCAGCCTCCGTCCTTCGAAGTCGCCTCGGCTAGGCAATCTCTGCCGTTGTCCGTTGAAGGTATCCAGGCTGGACGGTTCCATCTGGGCATGAACACCAATGGCTCGCGTGCGGAGTATGGATTTGTGTCACTCGCCGACCTGATCAGCTACGCATACCGCGTCAAGCGCTATCAGCTTTCGGGACCAGTCTGGATGAACGAAAGCCGATGGGATATCGAAGCGACAATCCCCGTCGGTCAATCTTCAGAGCGCGCTCCCGAAATGATGCAGGAATTTCTGGCGGAGCGATTTCACCTGGCGACGCACCGTGAATATCGCGAGCGAGCCGTCTTCGCGCTCGTAGTTGGAAAAGGCGCACTGAGGATTCAGAAAGCCGAAGACGACGATTCTTCCGCTGTGGCGCCCGATGGTGGACTGAGTAGTGTGCGCATGAATATAGAGGCCGGACACGTGGCGTTATCCGGCGGCGCCCCCGGAACGGTACGCGTGGGGCCGGGGCCAAATGGAATCCAGTTGCAGATGTCAAAGATCACGATGACGGCACTGGCCGGCATGCTGATGCAGTTCACCGATCGGCCCATCCTCGATGCCACAGGACTCAAAGGCGCTTACCGGGTTACTCTGAACCTCCCGGCCGATCTGATGACGGGCATCTCCGCGGCGCAGAAGTTGACGGCGTTCTTAGGGCTGAATTCATTCGGTGCCGTGCCCGATACCTGGAGCCCGGCCATCGTTCAGGCCGCGAAAGATCTCGGCCTCGAATTGACCCCGCGTAAGGATTCGGCCGAGATGATCGTCGTGGATCGATTGGAAAGGATCCCCACCCCGAATTAATGGGTGATCACCGATGCTGAAAACTATCAGTTCCATCGAAAAGGTTGCCGCAGCGCGAATCGTGGTGCTCTTCCTGCTGTCCGTCGCGATCTCAGTTCCGTCTCGCGCCCAGAGCAAAGATCCCTCCTTCGAAGTCGCTTCAGTCAAAGTGAACCCCACGCCTGGCCGTGGGACCTTCCACGTGGGCCCTGACAGGCTCAACCTAACCCGGATCAGTCTCGGCAGCATCCTCATCATCGCGTACGGTGTGCGCGATTTCCAGATCGTCGCGCCGGACTGGGTGACGAATCCGAACGGAAGCAGATTTGACATTGACGCAGAATCGTCGCACCCTGTCCCGGAAGACCAGCTGCGTCTCATGCTGCGGCCGCTCCTGGCCGAGCGTTTCCATCTCACGCTCCATCACGAACACAAGGAAATGCCGGCTATTGCGATGCAGCCGGCCCGCTCCGGGGCAAAGGTCACGCCCTCTGCGGGCGGCGTCCCGCCCAACACGCAATGGCAGGGCTTCGCCGGAGTCTTGTTCGACGGCCACAAATTCATGAACGCGCCTATGGAGGCTCTTGCGGTCGCTGTGGGTGTTTGTACAGGTGGCGGGCTGCCTCCCGTTATTGATCAAACCGGCCTGAAGGGCCGCTTCGATTTCGCGCCGCCAATGCCTTTGCCCCCTCAGCAGCCGGACGCGCCCGCAGTAACGGATGAGGACAGACTCGCCGCCTGCGATTTGAATGCGCAGCGCGACGTTGGTATGACCCTGAAACGCACGAAAGCCCCAGTCGACATTCTGGTGATCGATCATGCGGACAAAATCCCGACTGAAAACTGAAATCTTCGCTGCCTTGTTCCTCGCGCTCGGGGCGTCAGCCCACGCGCAAGCACCGGCCTTCGAAGTCGCCTCCGTCAAACTCCACAAGGACGGACCCATCCTCCACACCGGGTTTTCGGGAGACCGGTTTACCTTCACCGGTCCAGTGATCTTCCTGATCGCGGAGGCCTATCAGCTACCCGCCAATTCGAGCCCTCGTCTTTCCGGCGCACCAGCCTGGCTTCACGGCCGCACCGACATGTATGACATCGACGCGAAGGGCACGTTTCCCCCGGGGCTCAGTACCAGCGCCCGCAAAGAACGTGAACGGCTCATGCTCCAGTCGCTCCTGGCAGATCGCTT
>CAZPZE010000762.1:0-1731 GCA_964590625.1 uncultured Solibacteraceae bacterium | reverse complement strand
GCGCGAAAATCGCCCGCCGCGTGAAGGCCGTCCTCCACGCGAAGGACGTCCTGAAGGCGGCCGTCCGCAGGGTGAACGCGGCGGAAGGCCCGAAGGCAGACCGCAGGGCGAACGCGGCCCGCGTCCCGAAGGACGTCCCGGCGGCGATCGCGGCCCGCGCCCCGGCGGCGGACGCGACTTCCAGGACATCGATCTCGACAAGCTGATCAACGACAGCCTCTACCTCGATAACCAGGCGCACGCCGTCGTCGTCCGCATCCGCGACATGGATTCCGGCACGCGCAGCACGCTGCGCCGCCTCTATAACTCGGTGCGCCGCGCAACCCGCGCGCCCGAAAACGAACGGCAGCACGAATTCGTCATGCTGCGCGCACGCCTGGCTTACACCATCGCGCGTCACGGCCTGCGCAGTCTCGATCAGATCGAGCGCCTGCTCCTGCAGGTCACGCGCAAAAATGAAGCGCGCGGCTACGAGCGGTTTCGCGATCTGTTCGAAGCCATCGTCGCCTACAACGAATAAAATATTCGCGGCCTATAACGAATAAAGGATTCCGACCATGAGTGCGCACACCACACAGACAGAACTGAAGCTGATCGGCAAGCTCATCCTCGAAGGCGAGATGGCCTGTGAAACCGGTCTGCACGTCGGCGCGGGAAAAGGATCGCTCGAAATCGGCGGCGCCGATAATCCCGTCGTCAAAGACGCCCAGGGACGCCCCTACGTGCCCGGCAGTTCGATCCGCGGCCGCATCCGCTCGCTGCTCGAACAGGCCACCGGCATGGCCGTTCCCTCCGAGCTCGTATACATTTCGAAGCGCAAAGGCCAGGAAGTTCGCATTCACCAGAGCGATCGTCCGGACGACGAAATCTGCCTGCTCTTCGGGCGCAGCCCCGGCCGCATGGAAAAAGCCGGCGGCGGCGATGAAGCGGGATCCCAGGCGACGCCGGCGCGCCTCTGCGTTTTCGACGCCCCGCTCATCCCCGGCAGCATCACCGCCCAGATGCGCGAAAACCTCGACGACGAACTGACCGAAGTGAAGAGCGAAAACGCCATCGACCGCATCACGTCGCAGGCCAATCCCCGCACCCTTGAGCGCGTCCCCGCCGGCGCGCGATTCAAAATCCGCATGGTGGTCGATCTGCTCTGCGCGGAAGACGCCGTGCTCCCTGCCCTGCTCATTCAGGGCCTCTCTCTGCTCGAAGACGACGCCCTCGGCGGCGGCGGTTCGCGCGGTAATGGACGCGTCCACTTCGACAATCTGAAGCTCACCTGGCGCGGCCGCGATTACTACGCGGCTGGCGCCGAGGAGCGCGAAATCGCATCCGGCGCTGATCTCGCCGGATTGCGCGCGAAGGTGGCGGAGGTGAGCGGCGAACTCGTCGCCGCTTAACGTTGCGGAACATGGCGCTGACCGAAGTCAGACTGCGTCCCACCACGCCCTGGCGTGTGGGACATGGCGCGGGCGACCGCGAACGGGTAGACGTCGTCTATCACAGCGACGCGCTCTACTCCGCGCTCACCCATGCCATGAAGGCCCTCGGCTGGCTTTCGGAATGGCTCGCCGCAACTGCGGAGAGCGAGGCCGAACCCGCGGTGCGCCTCAGTTCGCTGTTTCCGTTCATCGGCAAGACGCGCCTCGTCGCGCCGCCGAAAACCTGGTGGCCGCCGGCCAATCCCGGCCGTCTTTACACCGAAGCCGCGAAGCTCATCCCGCTCGAAGTCGTTCGCAA
>CAZPZE010000761.1:0-1881 GCA_964590625.1 uncultured Solibacteraceae bacterium | reverse complement strand
ACCGTCGGCGAAGTGCTGAAATCTGTCGTTGACCGCTACCCCGATCTGAAGAAGCAGATCTACAACGACGAAGGCAGGCTGCGCAGCTTCGTCAACGTGTATCTCAATGACGACGATATCCGTTACCTGAACAAAGAGGCTACGCCGGTGGGCGCGTCTGACACGCTCTCTATCGTCCCCAGCATCGCGGGCGGTCTGGCCGGCATCCAATAAAAACGCATGCCCTACGAAGTCACACTTTCGAAGGACGAAATCCTCCGCTACAGCCGCCACCTGATCATGCCGGAAGTCGGCATGGAAGGCCAGCTCAAGCTGAAGAAGGCGAGCATTCTGCTCGTCGGCACCGGCGGGCTCGGCGCTCCAACCGCGCTCTACCTCGCGGCGGCTGGCATTGGGCGCATTGGCCTCGTGGATTTCGACGTCGTCGATTACACCAACCTGCAGCGCCAGGTCATTCACGGCACCAAGGACGTCGGCAAGCCGAAGATCGATTCCGCGATCGAAAGCATGCGCGACATCAACCCCTACGTGCAGCTCGATCGTCACGAAGTCGCGCTCACCAGCGAGAACGCGCTCGAAATCCTGAAGGATTACGACATCATCATTGACGGCACGGATAACTTCCCGACCCGTTATCTCGTCAACGACGCCTGCGTACTGCTGAAGAAGCCGAACGTTTACGGCTCCATCTTCCGGTTCGAAGGCCAGGCGACGATCTTCGCTTATCCTGGCGGACCCTGCTATCGCTGCCTCTACCCCGAACCACCACCTCCGGGTCTGGTGCCGAGCTGCGCGGAAGGCGGCGTGCTCGGAATTCTGCCGGGCATCATCGGGCTGGTGCAGGCGACCGAAGCCGTGAAGCTGATTCTCGGCACCGGCACGCCGCTGATCGGCCGTCTGATGCTCTATGACGCGCTCGGCATGAAGTTCCGCGAACTGAAGCTCCGGCGCGATCCGGAGTGCCCGGCCTGCGGCGATCACCCGACCATCACGAAGCTGATCGACTATCAGCAATTCTGCGGCATGCCGCATCGCGAAGAGGAGGCAAAACCGGTGGCAACTACCGGAGAAATCGACGCTGTTGAGCTGAAGGCGAAGCTCGACCGCGGTGACAGCTTCACGCTGATCGACGTGCGCGAGCCGCACGAATTCCAGATCGGGCGCATTCCCGGCTCAGTGCTGATTCCGCTGGGCGAACTGCCGAAGAAACTCGGCGAGCTCGATCCCAATGCGAGCTACGTGATGCACTGCAAGATGGGTGGCCGCAGCGCCAAAGCGGTCGATTTGATGCGGCAGAACGGCTTCAGAAACGTGCAGAACATGACGGGCGGCATTCTCGCCTGGAGTGACAAAGTCGATCAGTCCGTTCCGAAATACTAAACGTGGGCCGGGCTTCGCGGCCCGGCCGCCGCGCTTCCGGGCGTCCAAACCGCCTACAAATACCTCTCCCGCAGCACCTTCAAATGATGCGCCACGTGCCCCGGCACGATGTATGCCAGCGCTCCCACAGTAACGAATTTCCCGCTCGCAATCCCGCTGCGCTTCCATCCATCCGCCGGCATATTCTGATACAGCGAAATCGTTGACAGCCGCACGGTGTGGAACTCTTCCACGTGCGCAGCCCAGGAAACGCTGTCGGCCTCCGCGCCAGCCGCGGCGATGTTTTGGTCGTATCCGGGCAGCGGCGTCTCGAATCCACGTGAAAACCAGAGCATGCGAAACGCAAACGCGCGCTCGGTGTCCGTCACATGATTCAGCAACTGTCGCATGCTCCACTTCCCATCGGCATAACGCCGCAGAGATTGCTCTTCCGAAATTCCGGCAAACAGGCCCAGCGCGTCCGTCAACTGCGGTCTCAGCACGCCCGCCGGGTCATCACCG
>CAZPZE010000760.1:0-7957 GCA_964590625.1 uncultured Solibacteraceae bacterium | reverse complement strand
TCGTCATGATGAAAGTCGAGGCCCTCGTCCACCCATTCCTGCTGGACGACGTCAAGGCCGCCCTCGAATCTCTGGGCTGCGATGACATCGTCGTCACCGAAGTATTTCTCACCGGCAGCCGCAACACCATCAAAACCCGCTATCGCGGCTGTGAATATCAGGCCGACGTCCCCAGGATGAAGATGGAGATCCTCGTCTCCTCCAACTGTGTGGATGACGTGGTCGATCTGATCGCCCGCATCGCTTCCCCAAACAAGCGCGGCGAAGACAGGCGCGACGACGGCCGTATCCTCGTCTTCGAAGTCGCCGATGTGATCCGCATCCGCGCCGGACAGCGCCTCGAGTTCTCGCTCGTCTGACAACTGCGCCAGCCCCTCGCCTGGCTGCGCCTTTTCACCCACCTCACACCGCCGTACCCACCAGCCGCACAAACAAAGCGCGGCCGCATCCCCCTAACTCACGCCGGCACAGATCTTTCCACCATCCCGCATCGCTGACCACCACCGAACCTATTGGCCTCCGGACTGCATCCTTTCACCCCGAGAGTCTGCTGACACGTGACCGACACTTCCCAGAGGAGAATCGTGGGTTACATCGCCGCCGTTCTGGGAACCGCGGCCGTAACTCTCGTCTGCATCCTCCTCCGAATCCACATCAACGAGATGACTGTGGCCCTCGCGCTGCTCCTGGTCGTTCTGTTCGTCGCCACCGCATGGGAACGCATGCCGGCCGTTGTCGCAGCCGTGCTCGGTGCACTTTCCCTCAACTACTTTTTCCTGCGCCCCATCTATCAGTTGACGATCGAAGATTCACAAAACTGGATTGCCCTCACCGCCTTCCTCATCACCGCACTGACGGCTGGCGGCATCTCCGCGTGGGCCCGCCAGCGCGCTGCGGAAGCGGAAGCCGGCAGGAGCCAGGCGAGGCTCGCATCCACTTACAACCGCAGCCTCCTCGAAGCCAGTCCGGATCCCATGATGACGATTGGCAAAGACGGAAAGATCAATGATGTAAACTCCGCCACCGAAACCATTACCGGCCTTCCCCGAACCGAGCTGATCGGAACGGACTTCACCACAAAGTTCGCGGAGCGCGAAAGCGCCCGCTCCGCTTTCGAGAACGTGCTTCGAGGCGGTCTCCTGCGCGGATATGCCCTCAATCTTCGGCACAGGCAGGGCCACAGCGTTTTCGTACTGCTCGATTCCTCGCTTTATCGCGATGCTGATGGAAACACGATCGGCGTCGTCGCTGTCGCCCACCCCGTTGGTGCATACATGCCCGCGATCCCGGCGCCGCGGCCTGCCCCGCTCGTGGTCTGGCATCTCAGCCTGCTGGTTCGCTTCGTCAGCTTCATCTCCATTGCCATCGGAGTTCTTTCGATCATCGGCCTGAAACTCGGTATATCCGGTCTAAAGAGCATTCTGCCGGGAGAGCCCGTAATCAAGATGAACTCCGCGGTATGCTTCGTCCTGCTCGGCCTCGCGCTCTGGATCCTTCGTAAGGAGGAGCGTTCCCGGGTAGCAACCAGGTTCGGACAGATCGCTGCCGGCATCGCCGCGCTGGTGGGCCTGCTCAGCCTCGTCGAACATGTGACCGGCTCGGATCTCGGCATCAATCAATTGCTGTTTCGCGAAACACCCGCCGATGCCGCCTACGGCCGCCTTCCAGGCTTGATCGCGCCGATCACCGCCCTGGATCTTCTTCTCCTGGGGCTGGCCCTCCTGCGCCTCGACCAGCCCGTCTCATGGAAATCCAGACGCATTTGGCCGGCCCCCTGGCTCGCAGCCGTCACCGCCGTTGTCGCCATCATCGGCCTCCTCGATTTCCTCCTGGGCGCGCATTCCTCACACACTCACATCGCGCTGCAATCCGCCATCTCTCTCTTAGCGCTCTCTCTCGGCGTATTGTGCGCCCGCGTCGACCGCGGACTCGCCGCGCTGCTGGCGAGTTCCACCGAAGGAGGCGCGCTGATCCGCCGCCTCCTGCCCGGCGCCATCATCATCCCGGCCGTAATCGGCGCGCTGTCGTGGAACAGCGTCGCAAGAGGAACGTACTCGGGGTGGGGCGCAATCACGATCGTGATCGTCACCATGATTACGCTGCTCAGCGGCTTCGCCATCTGGAATGCATACGTGGTCGACCGCGGCGCGGTGGAGCGCGAACGCTCGGGCGCAATCCTCCGCCGCAGACAGCTCGAGCTCCGCGAAGCGCAGCGTCTCGCTCAGTCCGGAAGCTGGTGGTGGCATCCCCAGGCAAACCGGGTCGTCTGGTCGGAAGGAATGTCTCATCTCACCGGCCGCGATCCGAAGCTTCCGCCGCCCTCCTGGCAGGAACATCTCGCCTTCTACTCGCCCCGGAGTTCCTCGCAGCTCAGCGAGGCGGTGGAATCCGCCCTGCACACCGGCCTGCCGTTCGAGCTCGACCTCGAATTGATTCGCGCCGATCGCGTGCCCCGCCAGGTCACCGAACGCGGCGAAGTGGAGCATGACCGTGAAGGCCGAGTCGTACTCGTTCGCGGCATCGTGCAGGATATCACCGAGCGCAAGCGCGCCGAAGAGGAGTTGCGCCGCATCAATCGCGCCCACCGCGCCCTCAGTGCCTGCAACGAAACCCTCGTCCGCGCCACCGACGAATCCCGTTTACTCCAGGAAATGTGCCGCACCATCGTTCGTGAGGCCGGCTATCGCTGCTGCTGGGTCGGTCACGCGGAACAGGATGACGGCAAGCAGGTCGTTCCGATCGCCCACGCCGGAGTGGACGGCGACTTCATCCAGGGGTTGAAGATCACCTGGTCTGACACGGCGCACGGCCAGGGGCCCACCGCAAAAGCCATCCAGACCTGGAAGCCGCAGCTCGCGATGAATATTGCAACGGACCCGGATACAACTGCATGGCGTCCCGAAATGCTGAAACACGGCATCGCATCCTGCATCGCCCTCCCGCTCGTCGCCGAATCGAAAATGTTCGGAGCCCTCACCATCTACTCCTCCGAAATCGGCGCCTTCGTTCCCGAAGAGGTCACGCTGCTGACGGAGCTCGCTGCCGACCTCGGCTACGGAATGACCTCGCTCCGCACCGCGGCGCAGCGCCTCAAAGCCGAAGAGGAAATTCGCCACCTTAATGCCGACCTCGAACAGCGGGTCACCACGCGTACCGCGGAGCTTCATTCTGCGAAAGTTGAGCTTGAACAGGCGCGCGAGCGCGAGATTGAAATCGGCTTCCGCATCCAGCAAACGCTTCTCCTCGATCAGCCGCCCTCCGACGTTCCGGGACTTCGCATCGCCGCCCTCACCATTCCCTCACAGCGAATCGACGGCGATTTCTACATCTTCATCCCCCATTCCGACCAGTGCCTCGACGTCATCGTCGGCGACGTGATGGGCAAGGGCATTCCTGCCGCGCTGCTGGGAGCCGCGACCAAGAGTCACTTCCTCCGGGCTCTCGGCGATCTGATGAGCGTGTCGCCGAAAGGCGAGCCTCCGGAGCCCAAAGATATCGTCATGCTCGCCCACGCCGAACTCGCGCGCCACCTCATCGAACTCGATAGCTTCGTGACCCTCATCTATGCGCGTTTCGACGGCAGGCAGCGCATGCTCACCCTTGTCGATTGCGGACACACCGGAATCCTTCATCGCGTCGCAAAGACCGGAGAGTGCAGGCGCTATCACGATGGAAACCTGCCGCTCGGCGTCAGGGAAGGCGAACTGTACGATCAGTATTCCGTTCCGTTCGAGGCCGGCGACCTCCTTCTCTTCTATTCAGACGGTATTACCGAAGCCCGCAACACCGCCAGAGAGTTGTTTGGGGAAAACCGTCTCTGCGATTACGTTCGCTCGAACGGAGATCTTGACCCCAAAGTTCTTGTGGAAGGCATTCGCAACGCCGTCTCCCTCTATTCCGAATCCAACCAGCTCGCGGATGACCTGACCGCCGTCGCCGTGAAAATCGAAGAAGTGCAGATTCCCGCCGCGCACTCCGAAATCGAAATCGGCAGCAATCTCTGTGAGCTGCGGCGAGCGCGCGAATTCGTCCGCACTTTCTGCACAACCATTCCCAACGCGCGGCTTGATGACGCCGGCGCCGCCGCTCTCGAACTGGCCGTCAACGAGGCCGCAAGCAATGTCATGAAGCACGCCTACCACGGGCGCACCGATCAGCGGATTCATCTCGAAGCCGAAGCGTTCCCCGACCGTGTCTCCATCCGGCTCGAGCATTTCGGCGATTCCTTCGATCCTTCGTCCGTCTCTCCCCCGCCCCTCAATGGATCGTGCGAATCCGGTTACGGCGCGTACATCATATCGCGAAGCGTCGACAGTGTGAGGTATTACCGCGACGAACGGGGGCGGCAGTGTATCGCCCTCGTGAAATTCAAAATACCCGCAGCGGTTGAAAGGAAACAGGAGCGATGGACTTACAAGTGACGAATGTCGATGGCGTGGGAGTGGCTTCCGTGCCGGTTGACGAGCTGGACGCCAGCAACAGCGTCGAATTCAAGCGCGATATCGCGCCGATTCTCCAGAGCAATACGAAGCTGATTCTGGACCTCAGCCAGTTGCGATTCGTGGATAGTTCCGGACTCGGCGCCATGCTCTCCTGCCTCCGCCAATTGACCGCTAAAGGAGGAGACCTGAAACTCTGCGGCATGTCGCAGCAGGTGCGGGCGCTGTTTGAGCTCGTCCGCATGCACCGCATTTTCGATATCTACGCCACCCGCGAAGAAGCGGTGAAAGCATTCCAGCCCCAGGTCAGTCCGGTTTCATGACGGAGACAACAGCACTGCCGGAAATCACCGCGGCGAGCCTGCAGGCTTCCATTCAGCGCCACGCCAGATACTCCCTCGGAAAGAACTGGCCCGATCTTTCGGTGCGCGATCGCTTCAACGCGCTCGCGCTCGCAGTCCGCGACGTCCTGATCGATCGCATGCTCGAAACCGAAGCGCGCTTTCAGCAAAACCGGTCGAAGCGGCTGTACTATCTCTCGATCGAATTTCTGATCGGCAAGTCGCTCGCGAATAACCTCTGGAATCTCGGCATTCGCGAAGAATGCCGCATCGCTGTGCGAACCCTCGGTACCGACCTCGAAGAGCTGGAACACATCGAGCCCGATGCCGCGCTCGGCAACGGCGGATTAGGGCGCCTCGCCGCCTGCTTCCTCGATTCCCTTGCCACCATGAACATGCCCGGCTTCGGTTACGGCATCAATTACGAATACGGCCTTTTCCGACAGGAGATCGATAACGGATACCAGCGCGAAAAGCCCGATAACTGGCTCGCGCAGAGCAGTCCCTGGCAGATCGAACGCCCGGATGCGGCCTGCATCGTCCCGGTCTACGGCCGCATCGAACACAGCGTCGACCGCAAAGGCCAATACAATCCCATGTGGATGGATTGGAAAGTCCTGATCGGTGTCCCGCACGATATGCTGATCCCCGGCTACGGCGGCCGCACCGTCAATTACCTGCGCCTCTACTCCGCGCGTGCTTCGCGCGATTTCGACATGGGCATCTTTAATGACGGCGATTACTTCAAAGCCGTCCAGCAGAAGATTGCCTCAGAAACCGTCACCAAAGTCCTCTATCCATCCGACGCCGTCGTCGCAGGACAGGAACTCCGGCTTATCCAGGAATACTTCCTCGTCTGCTGCACACTGCGTGACATCGTTCGCCGATTCGAGCAGGAGCACCTTCCCTGGGACGCGTTCTCCAATAAAGTCGCCATCCAGATGAACGATACGCACCCCGCCCTCGCCGTGGCCGAGTTGATGCGGATCCTCGTCGATGAGAAAGACCTCGAGTGGGAGAACGCCTGGGCGAACACGCAGGCAACTCTCGCTTACACGAATCACACCCTGTTGCCCGAAGCGCTCGAAAAATGGCCTGTCGCGCTGCTGGAACGCGTCCTTCCCCGGCACGTGCAGATCATTCTGGAAATCAATCGGCGGTTCCTCGCTCAGGTCGCCGCCGCATTCCCGAAAGATGTGGACCGCTCCCGGCGCATGTCGCTGATTGAAGACTCGTCCGCGCCGCAGATCCGCATGACTCATCTGGCCATCGTAGGCGGCCACTCCATCAACGGCGTCTCCGAAATCCATTCCGGGCTGCTGAAAACATCCCTGCTGCCCGATTTCTACCGCCTCTGGCCGGAGCGCTTCAACAACAAAACGAATGGCATCACACAGCGCCGGTTTCTCCTGAATGCCAATCCGGGCCTTGCCGGCCTGATCACCGGAACCATTCGTGACCGCTGGATCACCGATCTCGACGAACTTCGTAAGCTCGATCGCTTCGCCGGAGACCCCGCGTTTCAGGCCGACTTTCGCGCCGTCAAACGCTCGAACAAAGAGGCACTCGCCAAACTGATTCTGGAAACGGCGCGCGTGAAGGTCGATCCGGATTCACTGTTCGACGTTCAGGCCAAGCGCATTCACGCCTACAAACGCCAGTTGCTGGACGTCATGCACATTGTTCACGAATATCTCGCCCTGATCGAAGACAAGCGGCAGCCCGCCGTCCCGCGCACTTACATCTTCGCCGGAAAAGCCGCCCCCGGCTACTGGCTGGCAAAGCAAATCATCAAGCTGATCCACAACGTCGCGCAGGTCATCAATAACGATGCGTGCGCCCGCGAGTGGATCCGGGTGGCATTCATCCCCGATTACCGCGTTTCCCTCGCCGAAAAGATCATCCCCGCCGCTGATCTGAGTGAACAGATTTCAACCGCCGGAAAAGAAGCCTCCGGAACCGGCAACATGAAATTCGCTCTCAACGGCGCACTCACAATAGGCACTCTCGATGGCGCCAACATCGAAATCCTCGAAGAAGTCGGCCCCGAAAATATCTTCATCTTCGGATTGACCGCCCCCCAGGTGGCCTCCCTGCGCGAGCAGAGTGCCTATCGCCCGAAAGACTACTGTGACCGCGACCCGCGCGTCAAACGCATCGTCGACGCCCTCAGTTCAAACACCTTTTGCCGTGCCGAGCCCGATATCCTGAGCTGGGTTCGCTCCACTCTCATGGACGAGAACGACGAGTACCTCCACCTGGCCGACCTCAGTTCCTATCTGGATACACAAGACAAAGCCGCCCTCGCCTACCAGGCCCCGGTCGAATGGACGCAGCGCGCTATCCTCAACGTCGCCCACGCCGGAAAATTCTCGAGCGACCGGACCGTGCGCCAGTACGCGCGCGACATCTGGCACATCCAGCCGGTATGAGCGTCACGATACCGGCGTCCCCAACAGCACCACCACCGACCGCGGACCCGCCAGATACGTCGCCGGATTCCTGAGCACTTCCGCTTTTCCAGGATCCATGATTTCGAGCGGCGTATCGCGGCTCGTGTCGATCGACCGGCGCCACGTCCAGCCCGCCACAACCGGCAATTCAAAAGCATGCGCATCCCAGTGCGCGTTCGCGATCAGGAAAATGTGATCCTGCCGGTTATCCGGACGCCCATGAAGGTGCATCGCAAGCGACCTTGATTCCCAGGACCAATCGGGTGCGTGCAGTCTCAAACCGTGCCATTCCACCACCGGACTCTGCGTACCGGAGGCGAACGTGCCTCGCCGGAGCAGCGGATGATCGCGCCGCAGCTGGATCAGCAGCCGGAAAAACCGCAGCAGCCCTGCATTCTGTTCGCACAGATCCCAATCGAACCAGCTGATCTCATTGTCCTGGCACCACGCGTTGTTGTTTCCGCGCTGAGTCCGTCCCGCTTCATCGCCGGCGAGAAGCATCGGCACACCGTGCGAAAGCATCAGAAGCGTCGCCAGATTTCTCGCCTGCCGCGAACGCAGCGCGTTGATCTCGGCCGATGAGGAAAACCCCTCTGCGCCGCAGTTCCACGAGTAGTTCGCCGTCGTTCCGTCGCGATTCTGCTCGCCGTTCGCCTCGTTGTGCTTGTCGTTGTAACTCACCAGGTCCGCCAGCGTAAATCCGTCATGGCAGGTGATGAAGTTG
>CAZPZE010000759.1:0-1807 GCA_964590625.1 uncultured Solibacteraceae bacterium | reverse complement strand
ACGTTCGCGGCTTCCGGACATTTATTGTCGCCGCGCCTGAGAATGAAAGATGCGGAGCGAGCCTCCGCGGGTGAGATCGTCAGGCCCTCCACATTTTGTCCGGCTACGGTAATTCGCGTCCGGGCGAAGAGGGGCTTCGGCTCGAGGATGCCGCCTCCGCCGCCATATCCACGTGAGGGGCCGGAGGCGACCAGATCATAGGTTCCCGCGGGAATGCCTTCGAATTTGAACGTGCCCTTTGGATCCGTCTGCGCGGCCGCGATGGCCAGGCCTGGTTGTTCCGGCGGAACGAGGGCCAGCCAGAAGCGGCCTTCGTTGGGCTTCAGCTCGCGATCCAATTTACCGCTGACGGTGTAATTCGGCACGGCATTGATCAGAAAATTCGCTTCCAGCTGCTCGCCGCCGAATATGGGAAAGAGAACGGGCGCGGAGTTGGAGGGATAGAACTGAACGCCTGTTCCGAGGTCGGCAAGCGCGGACGAGCCGCCGCTCTGAGCCGCCCGCTGCCGCGTTGCGCCCCAGGCAACCACGACGGCGTATTGGCCGGGAGGCAGATTGTAGAGCCGGTATCGTCCGTGGCTGTCAACGATGGTTTGAGTAAGGGGCCCGCCGACGCCCGTGAGCTCGAGCGGGCGGAATGAATCGCCTTCCGCCGGTTTCGGCATGGCGTAAACGACGGCGCCCGGGATTGGACGCCCCTGTGCGTCGGATGCCTGGCCCGAGATCGCGCCGGTGCGAATCAGACGAAACTGATGAGCCACATCGGTGCCGGCGTCTGAAACCTGAAACGTCAATGACGCGCCCACAAAGCTGGGCTTCGAGAGTACAAGATGATATTCGCCGGGAGTGAGGCCAGGAACAGTGAAGTTACCGGCGCGATCGGTATCGAGATCGGCAACCAGCCGCGGTTGACCAGTTTTTGAAACGCGAACGTCAACCGATGCGAGCGGCGCGCTGGACTGGTCTTCGACGACCTTGCCACTGAGGCTCGCGCCATACAACGCCGGGCTCAGGGCGCTGAAAAATGCGAGTAATAAAAAATAAAGGCGCATGGGAGCCGGACAATGCGAATATTATATGCGTTTTTTGAGACATCCGAAGTGCCGCATTTCCGGTGGCGGGTGGCACCTGGTGGAATCAGCGGCGCTGGGTGTGCGGGTCTATCCTGCCGGGCGCGCTGGCAGTCCTACGCGAGGTTCTTCAACCGCCCGGCGGCATGGTAGGCGTTGATCATGACGCCCGAGGGCAAAGCTTTCGTGCTCGCCAGTTCGAATGAGCGCGGCGGTGTACCCTCCGCAAAAATGCGTTTTCCATACCCCAGCAGGACTGGATAGACGATCAGCACGACCTCATCAGCAATGCCGTGTTCGAGAAGCGTCGAGGTGAGGGTTGAGCTGCCCCAAAGGATCAGGTCCGGGCCGCCGCTCGACCTGACGCGGCGAACGTCCTCGATGAGATCGGAAGCGAGAGCGTGAAACGGGCCCCATTCGAGTGTTTCCGGCCTGTGCGTTACGACGTATTTGGTGGCGGAGTTGAGGCGGTCCGACATCGGGCTATTCGGCGCCTTCGGCCAAAAGGCGGACCAGACATCGTAAGTGCGACGGCCGAGCAGCAGATCGAAGCGGTCGCCCTGGGCGGCGAGGAGTTCGTCTCTGCCGAGCGGCGTGCGGTAAGGCGCTGTCCAGTCGCCGTAGGGGTAGTCGCCGCCTTCGCCCGAGCCGCGCACCTGGATGACGCCATCGAGCGATATGTGTTCGAATATTCTGAGCTTTCTCATTGGGCCACCCGGTGTTGCGTTCCTTGAGTG
>CAZPZE010000758.1:0-1500 GCA_964590625.1 uncultured Solibacteraceae bacterium | reverse complement strand
GCACACAGCCATTCAGGCCTCCTCTGATCGTATTGAAACAGAAAAGATCCAAATTGTTTCGGGCTGCTCCCCTCCGGCTTATTTGCTGTAACGCGAAACGAGTGACATTGGATTCACAATCGGCGGCAGATTGACAATCTGCCCCACAGACCAGGTCAACACACCCCAGTAGTATCGAGACTAGCGGAGTGTCTTCTTCATCCAGTCGATGATCCAGTCCTGGGTGGCGTTGGGAAGCCGCGTATAATCCCAGGGCTCGTAGAGCGCCAGATTGTTCCCGGCGTTCTGCAGCTCGTAGATTTTACGGGCCTGCTCGACGGCGTTGTGAACATCCGCCGGCGTGCCGTCGCGATCGAGCTGCGGTTCCACGATGAGCGCGGCGCGCGGCGCGATTGTCGCGATCAGCTCGTTGAAATCGTACGGAATCTGCTGCTCGTGGCCGATGAAGAAGCCAAGCCGCGGGATGAGCGAATGCACGTCGCTGTAACGGGCGATGCCGCCATCGCCCTTCGACATCGGGTCCGTGCGCATCGGCGTGAATCCGGAAATCGAGACGACGCTTTTGACGCGGGGATCGAGCGCGGCGGTGTAGAGACCGACCATGCCGCCCATCGAATAGCCGAAGATCGAAATCTTCGAGCCATCGACGATTGGATCTTTTTCGAGCGCATCGATGGCCTGTCGTGCGTCCTCCACCATGCGGCCCATGCGCGACCAGTGCGGATAGCGATCGTAGAAGGGTCCGGTTTCCGCCATGCGCGCGCCGAAGCCGCTCTGATCGTATGCGAGAACCGCGTAGCCGGCCTGAGTGAGCGCGAGGATCGGATGCAGATCCGAACGATAGACCCACATGTAGCCGAGCGGATAGCTGAAGCCGTGCAGGAAGATTACCGTCGGCAGCTTTGTGTTCGGCGGCGTATTGGCGGGATAGTAGAGATCGCCGCGCACGTTGTAGCCGAACGTTACGGGGCGGGAGGTAACTTCGCTCGCCTGCGGCTGGAGCCAGCCGTAGGACGTGCCGCCCTGCTGGATGACCCACTGCACGAGATCGGGCGCGAGCTGTCCGGGATTGGAATTGGTGACGCCGCGTCCGCCGGGAGCGCCGCGTCCTCCGCGCCCGGTGGCGGCGCCGCCGCGTCCCGAGACTGCGCCGGGACGGCCGGGGCCGCGGCCGAATGCGCCGCGCGCGGCAGGAGGCATCATCGGCGGCTCATCGCCCAGCATCCACGTGATCGACTTGCGGATGCTGTCGGCCTTCGCCGGCCAGTCCGCCATGGAAGACACACTGGCGAGAATCGCGTTCGCGGCCTGGCGCGGATACTTCATGAGATCGACGGTTTCTTTGCTGTCCACGCGCCATTTATCGAGGCTCCAGGGGAAGAGCAGGTGATTGTCCCAGGTGCGCGTGGAGCGGCCGAACTGAATATCGAGCCAGTCGAGGCAGGCTTCCTGATCGTTCGCGCCGTGGAAGCCGGGTACGCGCAGAATGCCGAGTCGGTT
>CAZPZE010000757.1:0-3947 GCA_964590625.1 uncultured Solibacteraceae bacterium | reverse complement strand
TCCAGGCCGACGATGCGATCGGTTTCCGAGGCACGCGCCGTCAGAAAGATAATCGGCACCGGCGCCAGTTCCGGATGCGCGCGAATCGCTTTGCAGATTTCCAGGCCGTCGGAATCCGGCAGCATGATATCGAGCAGGACGAGGTCCGGCCGCACGCGGCGGCAGAGATCGAGCACTCCCCGCCCCGTCTGGGAACCAACAAATGCAAATCCCTCTTTTTCGAGGTTGTATTTCAGGAGGGCGTAGAGGTCGGTGTCGTCCTCAATGAGGAGTATTCGTTTTGGCACGGCTCTGTTTCCTTACGCCTTCAGAGTACGAAGAATTCGGTTACAGGGAGGTTAAGGCGGGGTAAACGGTGGGTGAAGTTCCGGCAGTACTATTCGGGGGGCTCAGTTTGGGGTGGGTTTTTCGATACGGTCGACGACCAGAACCCGGGCTGGTCCTTTGCTGCGAATGAGTTTGAGACCGAGTTCTCGGTCGGCAACGGACGGCAGATTGGGCGGGTCCTCGTCCAGCAGGATGTTGTACTGGTAAGTGCCATCGAGTTTCGTCTTGTTCGCGACCGGGGCGTGGAGGATTCGGCTGAAAGAATCGGCGATCTGGGCGATCGAGCAGCCGCTGCTGATCAGGTGGCGACCGTCTGCCTCGCGGGCTATCGCCGCGATTCCGGGCCGCACCGGCCTGCCTGAAACGGTCATTGTCGATTCCGGATCCGCTGCCTTCAACTTGCCCGGCTTCGAGACCACGAGATCCCACTGATCGATCTGGCGCTGCTCATAGTGCGTCTTCACCTTGAATCGGTCTTCGAGCATCGATTGAAACATCAGGCGAAGGTTGTCCTCGTCCGGATTGCCCGGCGCTTCCGCTTCGATGTCCAGCCAATCGAGCGGCATGTTGTCTGGGAATGATACCTGCCACAGGTTGTCGATGTGCCACGCGTAGTCGATGATGATTTCGGGCCGCACCTTGCGCAGCGTGACCCGATTGCCGGAGCGCTGTGGCGTCCAGATGGGAGGGCCGCTGTTGTCTCTGTTCTCTTTGATGGAGACGACATCGAAGGCCGGTTTCGCCAGCGACTGCGCGCTCAGCAGGCCCGCGGCCGCGAGCAGGGATAGGAGATATCGCCCGGCCATGCATCCATGACGAAGCGGATGCGCCGAATGTGCAGAGAATCTCAGGCCGCTTCGAACCGGTAGCCGAATCCGCGAACCGTGGCCAGAAACGTCGGCTCATCCGGCTTTTCTTCGATCTGCTCACGCAGGCGCCGGACATGGACATCCACCGTCCGCGGCGTGACGAAGTGCTGCTCGCCCCAGACGTGCTGCAGGAGCTGTTCCCGCGAAAAAGCATGTCCCGGATGGAGAATGAAGAACTCCAACAGCTTGTATTCAGTAGAGGTCAGGTCAAGCTCCCGGCCGGCCTGATACACCCGCCGCGCCGCCTGATCCACACGAAACGGGCCTAACTGGACTTCGGAGGATGTCGGCTCCGTCTCACCGTCCAGGCGGCGCAGGTGCGCCTTAATGCGCGCCACGAGCTCGCGCGGGCTGAATGGCTTGGTGATGTAATCGTCGCCGCCGATTTCGAGGCCCAGAACGCGGTCCACCTCGTCGGTCCGGGCGGTCAAAAAGAGGATGGGCACGCGCGAAAGGCGGCCGCCGGCGCGTATCCGCCGGCAAAGATCGAACCCATCATGGTCCGGCAGCATGACGTCCAGAACAATGAGATCGGGCGCGAACCGCTCGAGGGCCGCGAGCGTACCGTCGCCGCCGTTGAAGATGCGAGACTCAAAGCCGGAACGCGAGAGGTTGTACTCGATCAACCCGGCGAGCTCGGCCTCGTCCTCCACGATGGCGATTCTTCTGGACATTATTTCTGGCTGCTGCCGGCCGGGGGCTTGCAGATCTCGCAGGGGCAGATCCGTCTCAAATGATCCCACGAATAGATACCGGAAGAATGGCCGTCATTCCAGGAGATGTGGAGCGCGTAGTTCCCGGATTGCTCAATGCTGTTCATGCGGATGCGCGGCTTGTACATCGGAAACAGCTCTTTCGGCTCCTCCGTCGATTTCTTTCGCGGCTCGGTTCCGTGCGCTCCCGTACACGTGGCGCAGGGGCACCAGTCGCGCAGATACTCGACCGTGTAGGAGCTGTGATGCCCGTCTTTCCAGTCAATATCGATGCCGCGCGATTTGGATACCGCGATGTGCTCAGGGTCAGTGGCTAATGTTGTCATTGGTGAATCAGGACTGGTGAGTGCGTTCGACGTCGCGAATGCCGGAAAGCCGCCGCATCGCCGCGCAGAGCTTATCGAGCTGCTTGCGGTCGCGAACTTCCACGGTCATTTCGATGATGGCGGCGTCGGTCTGCTGGCTGAAGTCAGTACGCGCCTCTAGATTCCTTACATTGATTTTCTCATCCGCGATCGCGGAAGTGATCTGGTGCAGCAGACCAGGCCGGTCATCCGTGTGGACCACGATGCGCACAGGGAACGTCTCATCCGCGTTGCGCGACCATTCCACATCGATGCGGCGCTCGGAATCATACATCAGGTTCTGCACGTTCGGGCAGATGCGCGTATGCACCGCGACGCCCTTGCCGCGGGTCACGTAGCCGACGATGGCATCGCCGCGGATCGGATTGCAGCACCTGGCGCGGTAGACCATCAGGTCGCCGATACCGCTGACCTTGATAGCGTCATCATCGCCTTTTCCGCGGCGTCCCGGAGCGGGTTCGGGCGGAGCAGGAGGCGGAGGCGGGGCCTCTTCCGTCACCAGTTCCGGCACCGCTTTCTGCAGCACCTGGCGGGGTGAGAATTTTCCGTAGCCCAGAGCGGCGAACAGATCTTCCGTCTTGTGGAGCCCGTATTCGTTGGCGACGCGTTCGAGCTCGTCATCAGGCACGGATGCCATTCGCGTTCCGAGGCGCCGCGCTTCCTTTTCGAGATACTTCTGCCCGATTTCGATGGCGCGCTCGCGTTCGCCCGCGTTGATGACGTGCTTGATGCGGTTCCGCGCGCGCGAGGTCTTGACGATCGAGAGCCAGTCTTTGCTCGGCTGGTGTCCCGGCGTGGTCAGGATGTCGACCACGTCGCCGTTGCGCAGCGTGTAGCGGAGCTGGACGATGCGGCCGTTGACGCGCGCACCGGTACAGGTGTTCCCAACTTCCGAATGAACGGCATAGGCGAAATCGACGGGCGTGGAACCGGCCGGCAACGACACCACGCGGCCCTTCGGAGTGAAGCAGTAGACTTCCTCGGCGTAAAGATCGAGCCGCAGGGTGGAATCGAAATCGCCGGGATTCCGCATGTCCTGCTGCCATTCGACCAGCTGCCGCAGCCAGGCGATGCGCTGATCGTCCTGAATGCCGCGCTTGCCTTCCTTGTACTTCCAGTGCGCCGCGATGCCTTCTTCGGCGATGCGGTGCATTTCCTCGGTGCGGATCTGGATCTCGAAGTGGCGCCCTTCAGGCCCGACGACGGAGGTGTGCAGAGATTGATAGAGATTGGGCCGCGGGATGGCGATGAAATCCTTGATGCGGCCCGGCACCGGCCGCCATTCGTTGTGGATCACGCCCAGTGCGCCATAGCAGTTCTTCACGGAATCCGTGATGATGCGCAGTCCGAGAAGATCGTAAACCTGGTCGAGCGTAATTTTCTGCTTCTTCAGCTTCTGGTAGACGGAGTAAGCGCGCTTGACGCGCGCCTGCACGCGCGCCGGAATGCCCTCGCGGCGCAGCTCGGCTTCGACGGTGGCGCGCATGCGCGCGAGATATTTCTCGTTGTCGGCCCGCTGGTCTTCAATGGTCTTGGAAATTTCGGCCGCGGCTTCCGGCTCCATGTGAACGAAGGCCAGATCCTCGAGCTCGCCGCGGATCTTACCCATGCCGAGCCGGTGCGCGATGGGCGCGTAGATCTCGATCGTCTCGCGCGCGATCCGCTCGCGGCGC
>CAZPZE010000756.1:0-5991 GCA_964590625.1 uncultured Solibacteraceae bacterium | reverse complement strand
CTCGTGGTGCAGGTGCCGCCGTTCATCAACGAAGGGCAGAAAATCCGCGTAAATACGGCGGAAGGGACGTACGCGGAACGCGCGTAGCTGTTCATCCACTGCAGACTGCTAAACTGGTCTTTTAGTCGGGGCGTGGCTCAGCTTGGTAGAGCGCCTGGTTCGGGTCCAGGAGGCCGGAGGTTCGAATCCTCTCGCCCCGACCATTCCCGTTGTTCAATCCCTTATCTGTAGAACGATTTTCCCCCTCCTATGCGGCGCGCCGGCGAGCATTTCGTGGGCGGTCCGCACTTGTTCGAGAGGCAGCACTGTGCCCACCTGCGGGGTGAGTTCGCCGTTCTCCAGGAGTTCGGTAATCGTCTCCAGCCTGGCGGTGTTCACATCCACATAAAAGAAGACGGGACGCACGTCCGGCCGCGCGGGTGAGTCGCCGGCTGCGACGACCGATACCAGAATGCCACCGGGCTTCAGGGCATCGAAGGCGCGCTCGCGCGGTTCGCCGCCCACCATATCGAGAACGATGTCGACCGGGTCCGGAGTCCAGTCCTGCGGGCCGTTGACCGCGATTACGCGCAGCTTCGCGCGGTTCGCGAGTTGAAGTGCGTAGGAGCCGACATTTCCTCCCGCTCCCAGAATCATGACGGACTGCCCAGCCCGCGCGTTCGCGTAATCGAACAGCATCTGCCAGGCGGTCACCGCAACCACGGGCACAGACGCCGATTCCACATCGCTCAGCCGCCGCGGCTTCGGCGCAACCATGGCGGCTGAGACGACGGCGTATTCCGCCTGCGCTCCGCAAAACAGCGGGTTGGTGACGCCGTAAACCGCGTCAGCTTCGCGGAAATTGCCGGCATCGACGCCGACTTTTTCCACGACCCCCGAGATGTCCGAGCCCAGCGTCAGCGGCGGAGGCGGACTGACTTTGCTCCTGCCCTCGCGAATGAGGGCGTCCCACGGGCCGACGCCCGCCGCCATCACCCGCACGAGAAGCTCTCCCGGGCCAGGAACGGGCGGAGCGATATCCTCGACAACGATGACCTCGGGCGGTCCAAACTGGTGGATTCGAGCTGCTTTCATTTTGTTTTGACGTAACGCGTATCGGTCGGGCCGTAGCCCGAAATCTGCACGACAACCGCTTTGTCGCCGGCCCGCGCGAAATGATTCACGCCTCCAGGCTCAGAATACACGCTGCCTGGCGGGAGCGTCTTGAGGGATCGCTCGACGAAATGCGAGCCGTATCCGAAACGCCAGTCGCCCGCCAGCACCGTTGCGATCCGGTCATCACGATGCGAATGCGCCTGGATCGTGGTGTGGGCCGGCACGAAGAGCAGAATCGAATAATACGAACGCCCCGATGGATCACCGAAGAGAATTCGCGTGCGCACGCCCGGAAGTTGCGAGCTTCCGATCTGGCCGCCGTCCACTCCACTGTTCCACACTTCCGAAGGCGTCAGCCGCATCTCCGGCAGCGAGGAAATGGCAGTAGCCGAAACAGCGACAAGAGCCGCCAACAATACGACGTACCTCATCACAGAAACCCCATCAGCGCGCCAATCGTCTCCTTCGGCCGCTCCTCCATCAGCCAGTGGCCTGTATCCGGAAGTCCGACGACCCGGACATCGCGCGCGACCAGCTTCATCTGCGCGAATAACGTGCCGGCGCTCGCTTTTTCGCCGGCAATTGCCAGTACCGGCATCGTGAGCCTGGTTTTCGCGAATTCGGCAAAATCCTTCGCGGTCTGCTGCCACGCGGCGAAGTAGGCCCATGCGGCGCGCATCCGCCCCGGGCGCGAATAGGCGAGCACGTAAGCCTGCCGGTCTGCGAGCGGAACCGACCTGTTTTTATCCGCTGCCAGATCGTTCCAGAAATAAGCGAAGTAGATTTTCTCGCGCCCCGCGACGAGCGCTTCCGGCGTCGGACCATGGAAACGGAAGTGCCACAGATCGGGGCTATCGTAATAAGGCTCCCATCCCTGCACGCCGGGCAGAAACGCATCCATCACCACCAGCTTTTCCGTCTCTCCCGGGTACATCGCGGCATAAGCGTACGCCACCATCAGTCCAATGTCATGCCCGACCACACTGGCCTTCGTGACTCCCAACGACTTCGCCAGCGCGTGAATCCGCATCGCCGCGGTCTTCATATCCAGACCATCCTTCGGAATCTCCGAATCGCCGATGCCCGGCAGATCGGGCGCGATTACCGTAAACTTCGCGGCGAGCTGCGGAAGGATCGGCCGCCACATACGCGAAGTCTGCGTATAGCCGTGCAGCAGGATCACGGCCGGCCCCCGCCCCGCGGTCAGGTAGTGGATCGTCAGGCCATCGACCGCAGCATCCTTCGCTGCGATCGCATCGGCAGCGTTTAGATGAACGCACGAAAGCGCCAGCAATGAAAACGCGAGCCTCGCCCGACCGCTCAGCAGCATCTAAGCACCCGCTCCCGCTGCCGCCGCGGCATGATTCTCCGCCCACTCGAGCGCATAGTCCGCAACCTCTTCCCAGCCGCTCTGGCCGAGGGTGTAATGCGTGCGTTCGGGAAATTCCCTGTATTCCGTAACAGCCTTCGACTTTCCGTACAGCTTGAAATTCGCTTCCACCACCGTGGCCGGCGAGACGTGGTCCTTTCCGCCGGAAATCAACAGCAGCGGTGCGCGCCGGTCGTTCCCGAAGTCAACCGCGCTGGCCGCGTGCGGATTGAAATTGGCGAATGCCGCCTGAAACAAAACGTGATCCGGGCCAGGCACCGCATAGCGGTCATAGACCGCCAGCGATTCCTCTTCGCTGAGATCATTCGTGAATGCATAATGAAACTGCTCGGGCGTCAGCGGCAGCGCGCGATGGTTGTTCGCCGGATTGCTGAGCGCCGGGAACGACACTTTCAGCGTCGAGAACGGCAGGAAGTAAATTCCCTTCACCGGCGCCGGCGCGATCGCCACGCCCGCCGCTCCGAGTCTGCGGTCCAGCAGAATCTGCGTGATCAGACCACCGAACGAATGACCCATCACGATCGGCGCGGAATCCAGCCCGCGGATGATCTTCTCGTAATGCTCCACAATCTCGCCGATGCCGAGCGTCGCAATGGAAGAAGGATCGCGCCGCAGATGGTCGATGCTGATATCCATCCCCGGCCAGCTCCTGGCGATGACGCGATATCCTTTCGCCTCGTAATGCCGGACCCAGTGCTCCCAGCTCAGAGCGGTCATCCAGAGGCCGTGAATCAGCACAATCGAATTCGTTTTTTGAGTCATACGTTTTCCTTTCTATGCGGAAGCGCGCGACGTTTCGAAGAGATACCAGACCCGCTGTTCCGCCTCATCGATCCAGCCTTCGACGAAGCTGGCGGTTGCCACGTCGCCGTGTTCTTCGCAAATGCCGTGCGTCTCGCGCAGGAACGCGGCAATCTGCAGGTTGTCCTCGCGCAGCGCGGCCAGCATCTGCGGAGCGGTCAGGTTGTCCGCGTCATTGTCCTGTAATCTTTGCCGCCTGGCGATTTCTCCCACCGAACGCAGCGTCGCCGCGCCGATCTTCCGGACGCGCTCCGCAATCGAGTCCGTCGCCGCGAAAATCCTGTCCGCCTGGTCGTCAAGCAGCAGATGATAGTCGCGAAAATGCGGGCCGGACATGTGCCAATGGAAATTTTTAGTTTTGAAATAGAGCGTGAACATGTCGGCCAGAAGCGCGTTCAGCGCCGCGGAGATTTTGCTGACGGTATCGGGGCCGAAGTCTGTCGGGGTCTCGCCGCTTGCAGTTCGTTTGGTCAATATTGTCGTCACAATCCGGATCATCGGGCAAAAAGCCGCGCGCGGTCTTGCCGAAACCGGACAACGCTTGCCGGAAAAGGACAGAAAATACTAGACTGAATGCAGCCTTTTTTCGCGGCTCCGATTTCAGGACGCCCGCATCACGAAAACTTCTAACCTGCGCAGGAAAGCCGAGAGGGTGTATGGGAGAGGGAAACACCTTTCGAAATCACGTCGCGGAAGCTTTTCGCGCACCGGATGCTCCGGCGCTGATTGCGCGCACCCTGCGGAAATCCACAGTCTCGATTACAGAACTTCGGTGTGAGCAGCCAGGATTCGGCATCACCGCACAGATCCCTCGCGACGACGCCTACCTGATCGCGCTGCAGTTTCGCGCATGCCCGGATCACGATCTTTATTTCGACGGTCGTCTCATTCGCCCAAAGAACTACCGCGCTGGCGTCACCTCCATATACGATCTGCGGCATCATCCGGTCGCCGATATTCGCGACCCCTATCACTCCCTCATGTTGCACCTGCCGCGGAAAGCTCTGCATTCGCTGGCGGATGAGCACGGACCAGCTCTCTCCGGAGAGCTTCGGCATGAGCCGGGAGTCAGTCTCGACGATCCCGTCGTGCGCGGTCTGTTGTCGTCCCTGCTCCCCGCGCTGGCAAAGCCGGAAGAGGCGCACCCATTATTTCTCGACCACGTTTCCATGGCGCTGATGTCCCACCTGGCGCACAGTTATGGCGGCATGAGGCGCGAGACAGCGCCGCCGCGCGGCGGACTGGCGCCCTGGCAGGAGCGCCGCGTGAAGGAACTGATGCGCGAGAGCCTCCATGAGGAGATCCCGCTGAGCCGCCTCGCGGAGGAGTGCGGACTTTCCGTCCGGCATTTCGCGCGGGCGTTCCGCCAGTCAACCGGCGCCTCTCCCCACCGTTGGCTTCTGAAACATCGCGTGGAAGAGGCGCAGAAGTTACTGGGAAAACGGATATTTACGCTGTCCGATATCGCACTTTCCTGCGGGTTCGCGGATCAGAGCCACTTTACCCGGGTCTTTACCGCGATGGTCGGAACAGGCCCAGGCGCGTGGCGGCGGGCGAACGGCTACGGACGCTGATTTGCATTAAGTCCACCAGAGTCCAGTACTTGGATCTGGTACTTCCACTGGAAATTGGTACTCAGCAGGAGGACAGAGTATCTGCCTCGCGTGGTATCCTTCACACGAGGCAGGCAATAAAATAAATGACTAAACTCATTGCGATGGTGCTGATCGGAGCTGCGGTTTCGGGGGCCGCTTTTGGAGCGTTCGTGACTCCGGAAATTGACGTCAACAGCGGTCTGGGCGCGCTCACGCTTCTCTCAGGCGCAGTTCTCGTTCTGCGTTCCCGCTACAAAAAGTAAATTTTCCTTCCTGGCGCGGCCTGCGATAGGGTACGCTCCGCTAAATTGATTCTTTGCGGACTCTATCGCAGCCTCATGCCCCCACCGGGCTATTGCCCCGTCTCGCCGTTCTTGCTTTCTTCCTGACGGCGGAACTGGCTTGGGCCTCCCTGGCCTTCGACGGAGCCTCTCTCAACGGCCAGCCCGGCTTTCTCACCCACATTCTCGCTGCCTGGGCTTCCAGCGCTGCGCGATTCCTCGTCGTCTTCCTCGCTACCACCGCCACTTTCTCGTTTCTCGACCGCCGCGCCCAGTTGACCGCCGCTGCGCGCGCCATCGGCTCCCCGCCCCTTCGCTGGATCCATTTCGCCATCCATCTGGCCGCCGTCGCCGTCTGCGGATGGAGCGCAATCCTGCTCTACGGGCGGCACTCGACATCGCCGGATCTCCTGGTGATCGCCATCATCCTCTCGTCAGCAGCCGCGGTGGCTGCCGCGGGGCTCTGGCTGCTCCCCACCGCCGTCTGGACGCAGCTCCTGGCCATCCCCCGCGAGATCTGGGGCTACGCCGCGGCGGCCGGTGTCGCCATCATTCTGGGACAGGGTCTCGTCCAGAGGCTCTGGCTGCCGCTTTCGAAGATTACCTTCCAGATCGTCCAGATCCTGCTGCGGCCGATCACAACGCTGACGGCGGATCCCGCGCACCTCGCGCTCAGCAAAGGCGAATTTGGAGTGATCATTTCGCCCGAATGTTCCGGCCTCGAAGGAATGCTGCTGCTTCTCCTCATCGGCAGCCTCTGGCTGATCCTGTTCCGCAGGGAATGCCGGTTCCCCCAGGCGCTGCTCCTCCTGCCAGTAGGCGCGCTGAT
>CAZPZE010000755.1:0-5065 GCA_964590625.1 uncultured Solibacteraceae bacterium | reverse complement strand
CGGCTCGTAATCCACCCGGTAACCGCCCGCATAGGACGCCCCATCGCCCCAGTCGCCGCGCGCTTCGCCCAGCAGCGCGCAGACCGCGTCCGCGTACATCTCGGTATTCGCCTCCACCTGCGCCAGCGTTTCCTGCGTCTGACGGATCTCGATCGTCATCTGCACTCTGCCGGAAAACGCGCGGAACTTCTCGCGCAGCAGATTCTCCACGCGATCGCAATAAACCAGCAGCGCCGGATACCGCGCCTGCCCCGACGCTTCTGCGATCTCATAGCTCACGGTCCTCGCTGTGATCGAACGAATCCCGGAGCCCTTCAGCGTCGGATCGTTCGCCTGCATCGCCGTGATGCGGGCGTTGATGCCCTCTGTCTGCGATGTCAGCAGCGCCAGCACCTGCGCGGTCAGCGTTCCAGCAAATCCAGCCATCGTGTTCTCCCGAAATCAACCGCGCAGCGTCGTCGCCGGCAGCATTTTGAAGGAATCCGGCGCCTGCCCCGTGCCCGGCGTTTTCGAACTCGAAGACGCGCCCGGAACATACGTAAACGACCCGCCGGCGCCCACCGGCGTTGTGTTCTGCAGCGTCAGCATCGCGAGCACCGTCCCCGCATAGACGTTGAATCCCACCGCGTTCGCAGGCGCGTCCGAGGCCATCACGGTCATCGCGTTGTCCGCTGGCGCCACGATCGATCCGGCATCGGAAGGCGCGCCCTCCTGCCCCGCCGCATTCACCCACGTCACGCACGCATAGAACGTCCCGCCGCTCTGAGAGGCGGCCGCGATCGTCCCCAGCACCGGCAGTTCCGCCTTCGGCAGAGGATCGTTCACCAGTCCCACGCCGTTCACCGTGAACTGATCTTTCGCCGCGCACGTCAGCTTCACGAACATGTCCCACTTCGACTTGTACCGGTCGATCAGCTGCGTGTACGCCGCGTCACGATAGACCATCGCCAGCGCCTGCATTTTGTCCCAGCGCGAAAGATCCGACGTCACCACCACCTGGTTGACCGTGGGCGCCGGCTGCAGTTTCGCCAGCAGCGTGGTGAGCTCGGACTGCACTTCGCTCATCGCCAGCTTCAGCTTGGATGTGACATTGATCCCCACCGTCTGCGCAGTATCGAGAAGTCCGGAATCCTCATCCACCAGATCGTCGATCGTGCAGGCCGGTCCGTCAGTGAAAAGCGCCATGATCAGCTCCGCTCCTTAGCGCCGGACTTGTCTTCCGTCTGCGGCATCACCACGATCTGCACCCGCCGCGCCGCTTCGTCACGCTCGTGCTTCTGCCGGGCCGCTCGCAGGCCTTCGCGGAACTCCGCCGCCTCCGCATCGGTGGCCAGACGTGCCCGGCCCTCGGCGATCATCCTCGCCGCCACGCCCCGAGGCGCTTCCGTCCGCACGCCTTCTTTCCCGCCTTCCGGTGTCGCCAGGCTCACCAGCACCACCTCGCTGCCTCTCAGCGCTTCTTCCGTGTCTTTGACTTTTTTGTAATAAGACCGTACGTCCATCTCTTGTCTCCTTATTCGAAAAAGGTGGCAGACCAGATATCCGGTCTGCCACGTAGGGCGGGGCTTCGGCCCTGCCGCCGGGCTTCTGCCCGGCGCGCACGTCCGCTAGCTGTTCACCTGCACCGCATGGTTATTCCGCAGAGCGGCGCAACCATACAGCACGTCCACCGTGAACTGCTGCGAAAGCGTGTTCGGCTGGTAGCTCATCGTCACTCGCATGCCGAAGTTGCCCAGTTCCGCATACTCCGCAATCGCGCCCGTTCCCGGCAGCGGCTGCGGCAGACGCCGAACCACCAGTCCGATCGCATCGCGCTCGAACGCGAGGTTATGCACATTGGCGGGCGAACTGCCGGTCGACGGAACGAACTGCGAACGGAACACATAAAAGTCTTTGATCTTTCCGATCGTTCCGTCGATCATCGTCCGCAGACCGGCGTCGCCCGCCGTCTGGAATTCGCTGAAGCGCGGAATCTGCCGCATCTGCGAATAAGTGTTGCTGTCGACCACCAGGTACTTCGGACGGTTCGACGGCACCTTCGCCTGGAACAGCGCCGTTTCCGCCTGGTCGATCACCGCTTCGGTGATCGGCGTTCCCGCCGTGCCGAGCGGCGTGTTGGCCGTGAAGCCCGCGTAGAGTCCGAGCAGATCCGATTCGATCCTCTCGGCGATCGCCGCCACCGCCGGCTGCATGTAAACGCGCAGCAGATCCGGCACCGCGAGCACTTTCGTGACGTCCGGAATCTGGAACGTTGCTTCCACATGCGAGTTCAGAACGATCTGCGCGTTCGTGAGGTTGGGATTCTGCGGCTGCACGCTCCCGCCCTCGGCGATGTTGTTCGCCACCAGCTGCGGCGCGATCGGCACATTCACCGTATCGCCCGCCTGCGCCAGTACAGGCTCATAATCGCGATTGACCAGATTCCCCATCACCAGATTTCCGACGAGGGCCGGCAGCGCATCCGCGGCCACCAGCTTCACAATCGCGTTTGCTACATTTGACGACGTAATTGAAGGCATTCTTCTCCTTTTCCAAAACAAAAAGGGATGGCCGAAGCCATCCCCCGTCTCACCAGACTTGGTTTTTGTCTACCGCAGCGTTTGCGACGCGACCCGCAGAATTTCCTGCCGCGCCCGCTCCAGTTCCTCTTTACTCATCGACGGGCCGATCCTGTCGAAATCGACCGCTGCGGCGCCCGCCGGCGCGGTCTTCTGCGCTCCCGTCATCCCCGTTCCTCCGGCAATGCGTGCCGGCAGAAACTCCGGATTCTCTTCCACAAATCCCGCCAGAAACTCATTCATCGGCTGCTCGCCCGCCATCATCCGGCCGTCTTCCGCGCGAACAATCCCATCCTGTACCGCTTTGTAGGCGAGATCGACTTTCACCACGCCCAGCCGCTGCAGTTCCGAGCGGATCGCCGAAGCGCGCTGCGCCTCCTCCGCCGCCGCACGCGTACGGGCATTCTCCTCGCTCATCTCATTGAGCCGCTTCTCGAGTTGCTCCCGGCGCCTGCGTTCCTCCAGCAATTCCGTCTTGTACGCAGGTTCGCGACGAGCCGAGTCCTGCTTCATGTATTCCTCGATCGCCTGCTGCACGATCACCTGCACATCCGGTTGATCCATACTGTCCTTTCTTATCTGTGTGCCTCTGCCTTAATCCGCGGCCGATTCGATCTCCACCGCAATCCGATCCTTGATCTCCTGCCGCGCATCGCACAGATACTTGAGCGCCACCCGCTTCTGCACCTGCTTCTTCAGCGTGGGCGATGGAATCCCGAGCGCCAGCAGACCCGCGGCATCCGCCGTTTCCGTCGCAAAGCTCGTAATGTCGAACGAATCCAGACCCGTGACGTCGATCCGCGTCTCATCCAGCCTCGCCGCCGCGACAGCGCTCAGCACGTTCCGCATCGAGTCCTTCACCACGTCGCCATACGCGCTCAGCACTTCCTGCGTCACCGCGAAATCCCACTGCTTGCTCAGGCCGGATTGCATCGCGCCGCCGCTTTCGCCCGCCTGCTGCATCAGGAAGCACACCCGATAGATCTCGTCCTTCAGCCGGTTCAGATTGTCCGCCGCGATCTGATAAACCTTGCCATCCGGCTCCGTCCACCCGAAGCTGTCTTCCGGATCCAGCTGGATGTAATAGCTCTCCCCTACAATCTGATTCCAGTCGCGCCGCGAATGAATCACCGGCATCGCGAACAGCCCCATCGTCAGCGCCCACCCGAGCGCATTCGACTTATTGAAGTGCTCGAGCTGCAGCGTGGCCGTCTTGTTCGTCAGCCACAACCCGTCGCTCACCCGCACTTCGAACAGCGGAACGCGCCCAATCCGCGCAAATCCATGCCGGCCCTCTTCCACCAGCTCGATCTGCCCGTCGCGCTCATAGATCCTGTAGTTCTCGCGGTCGTAATAGATCCACCGCGAGACCTTATTCCACCCATGCGCGTTCGCGCCATCCTGCTTCAGCCATTGCGTCCGGATCACCGCCCATTCGAGCGCGCCGGAATCGTCGTAGCTCCAGTTGATGACCTCATCCGCCGCGTACGCCACCAGATAAGCCCGGCTGTGCCCCGCCGCATCCTCCTGCGCGCGCGTCAGCGCCTCGCCGCCGGAGCACGGAAAATCCACCGCGAGATATGACTTCCCGCACACCAGCGCTTCCGTCAACTGCTGCCGGAAAAACTGCGCGAGCGTCGTCCCGCGCCGGTCGCAGTTCTGCACGAACTCCGCGTAGAACTCCCGCGATCGCGCGCTTCCATCCACCAGCTCGATCACCGGCTCCTCGCGCATGAGCGTCGCCGCGTACCAGTCCACAATCGACCCCACGTAGTTCTCATAGAAAACCCGCGCCAGCCGTTCGTGATAGACCTCGGGCGGCTCGCGATGCCGCCGCACCAGATACTCCGACGCGTTCAGACGGAACTGTTCCCCGCCCGCGTAGAGATCGCGATACCGCCGCCACATCAACATGCTGCGCGCGTAATCCGGATGCTCCCGTCCGATGTGTTCGTTCATGCTCATATCAGCCTCTGCCCTCGCTCGCCCACCGTCCCGCTGTCATGGCATTCCTGCCAGACCAGATACCCCAGCGCGTCCGACGCATGCGTCCTGCGCCGGTCCTTCGTCTTATCGATCTGCGTCGAATCCTCTTCGTACGAGACCTGCTCGAAGTCGTCGATCAGCTCTTTGCACGTCGGCGAAACGAACAGCGATACCTCGTCCGCCGCATTTCGCAGCTTGCCGTTGATCGTCGCCACGCGATCCCGCACACTCGGATTCGACCGCGGCACCCGGAACCTCACCCGCACACCCCGCGTACGAAAGAAATCCCGAATCACGCCGTAATCGGTCGAATCCGAGTTCGTATGCATCGCCGACCCGCTTGCGTCCCCATATACCTCCACGCCGCCGGCGGGATTCCCGAATTTCCGCTCGAACTCTTCGCACAACTGCTCCGTCGTCGCCCGCCGCAGCACAATCTCATCAAGCACCCGAACTTCGTCTCTCACCTTCTGCGCAACCAGCGAACAAAGCGGATCCACATTGAAATCGAGCGCCCACAA